>NZ_JAVKVB010000012.1:0-217557 GCF_031460975.1 Thermosynechococcus sp. HY213
ATTGCCAAGCGGATTTTTATTCCACTTGGATGGCTTTCGACACAAGTGGAAGTGGTGTTTAGCATCTTGGAGCACGGGAAAATTCCTGAGAACTTTTCGCTTGAACGGACTATTTTATACAAAGGCGATCCAATGGATGACTTAGACCTTTCCACGCTTGCCGAAATACTGCACAAATTTTATACCCGAACGCCACGTTCTTTACAGGATGGTATTTTTAGCATCCTAACTAATCCCAATCTCTTGGTAGAGTTTTCCGACAACTGGAAAGGCCTGTTTTACTTGCCGTTAGCCTTTCACGGTTTTGACCTAGCGCCTGCCTCTCAACCTGCACCTGCCCCTCAAGTGCATTATGACCGGGTCAAAACCGCATCAATTCAAGCTGCTACTACTAGCAGCGGCTCTCGTGCCGTTTACCACGTCGACTTAGAACCCTTGGCGTTGTGCGTATTTACGCAATCTAAGACTGCTCACTCCAAAGTTTCTAAGCTGCGTGAGCGCTTAATTGCCAAGCGGATTTTTATTCCACTTGGATGGCTTTCGACACAAGTGGAAGTGGTGTTTAGCATCTTGGAGCACGGGAAAATTCCTGAGAACTTTTCGCTTGAACGGACTATTTTATACAAAGGCGATCCAATGGATGACTCAGACCTTTCCGCGCTTGCCGAAATACTGCACAAATTTTATACCCGAACGCCACGTTCTTTACAGGATGGTATTTTTAGCATCCTAACTAATCCCAATCTCTTGGTAGAGTTTTCCGACAACTGGAAAGGCCTGTTTTACTTGCCGTTAGTCTTTCACGGTGTTGACCTAGCGCCTGCCCCTCAACCTGCACCTGCCCCTCAAGCGCTGGGATTCTTTCCCAGCCGAATTAATGGAAACACTTCCTCCTAAAAGGGGGCTTCAGGGGGGGAGATCAGTGCCTGAACCTGAGGTGGCAAGCAAGGTCGCGGAACCAGTAACAAGCATCCCTGACCTTTAGGGCGGGCAGTGTGTCAAAATTGGTGTTAAGTCGTGCACCCAGCGGAGTCAACGGAAACGCAGCAACAATGAAAGCCGTTGCCATCACAGAATTTGGTGACCCCGATGTTTTAGCGCTGCGGGAGATGCCTGAGCCGCAGATTCAAGCTGCCAATGAGGTGAAAATTCAACTGCGGGCGGCCAGTGTGAACCCCATTGATACAAAGCTGCGACAGCGGGGAACATTTTTTCCCGATCGCCGGCCCGCCATTCTCGGCTGTGATGGCGCAGGGGTGGTCGTGGCTGTGGGTGCAGCGGTGCAGCGGTTTCGCGTAGGGGATGAAGTTTATTTTTGCTATGGGGGCTTGGGCGATCGCGGCGGCTGCTATGCCGAATACACCGTTGTTCCTGAAGTTGCCGTTGCCCACAAGCCCAAAACCCTTTCCTTTATTCAGGCCGCTGCCTTGCCCCTAGCAGTGATTACGGCCTGGGAAGCCTTGGGCGATCGCGGGGCAGTCCCACCTTTGAATGTCCTCTCCACCGCAAAAACCGTTCTCATCCATGCCGGGGCGGGCGGGGTGGGGCATCTCGCTATTCAACTGGCGCGGCGATCGGGGGCAACAGTTGCCACAACGATTAGTTCCGCAGCCAAAGCCCGTTTTGCTGAACGTCTCGGAGCCACCCTTGCCATTAACTACACCACCAGTGATTGGGTACAGGCAGTCTTGGACTGGACAGAGGGCAAAGGAGTTGATTTTGCCCTTGATACCGTTGGTGGTACCACCTTTAGCGACACCTTCAAAGCGGTGCGTCCCTATGGCACCCTCGCCACCCTCTTGGAACCCGCCGCCGATACGCCGTGGAAAATTGCCCGCCAACGCAACCTCTTGATCCAACTCACACTGATGCTGACGCCGCAACTCATGGGGTTGAGTGATGCCCTTGCCCATCAGGGCAAAATCCTTGAGCAGGTGGCCACCCTCGTGGATCGCGGCGAACTAGAGGTTGTTGTCGATAAAACCTTTCCCCTCGGTGCAGCGGCGGATGCCCATCGCTATCTCAGCCAACGCTTGGTGCAGGGTAAGGTGGTACTCGTCCCATAATTGGGGATTTTCTGATGGTTGCTCAGATTCTTGCCGCCCTTCTCATCGGGCTGGAACAGGCTCAAGGGGTGCCGACATGGCTCAGCCAAACGCCCCGCAGTGATGTTTATCGGGTTTGCCGCATTTTTAACGGACGCCTTAGCTATTGTGGCCGTTGGTTCACAGGGGAAACGGTGCTGTTGCAGAACAACTTCTATCGCACCTGCCGCATCTTTAATGGACGCCTCAGTTATTGTGGCCGTTGGTTCACAGGGGAAACGGTGCTGTTGCAGAACAACTTCTATCGCACCTGCCGCATCTTTAATGGGCGCCTCAGTGACTGTGGTCGGTGGTTCACGGGGGAAGCAGTACTGTCGGAGCCTCGACGCTAACTTATTCTGGCTGCGAAGAGGGATACAATTCTGGTGGCATTGGCTCCGGTTGCAGGCTCACGGTTTGCCGGCGATCGCCCCGTTGAATCTCTAAGGTAATGGTCTGCCCTAGCTTTGTTTGCTCAACCACGCTTTGCACCTGTTGCGGGGTGGGTTGATTGAGATCGTTAATTTTGGCAATCCAATCTCCCACTTGCAGACCCGCTTTAGCCGCCGGCGAATTGGGGGCAATACCAACGATTAGCGTCCCTTGGGTTTGATTCAGTGTCCAGTTGGGCTGATCTTGACGGATTTGGGCAGCCACTTCTGGCGTCAATTGCACCATGCGAATCCCCAGATAGAGGTGCTGGGCGCGCCCCGTAGTAATAATCTGTTCAGCAATGCGATAGGCCGTATTGATGGGAATGGCAAAACCCAGGCCCTGCGCTTGGGAAATCACGGCGGTATTGACGCCCACCACTTGACCAGCAGCATTCAGAAGAGGGCCCCCGGAATTGCCCGGATTAATCGCCGCATCCGTTTGAATGAAGCTCACCCGCTTATCGGCAGCGCCAATTTCATTACTGGCACGCCCCGTTGCACTAATAATGCCGGCGGTTACGGTGTTACTTAGCCCCAAGGGGTTACCGATGGCGATCGCCCACTCGCCCGGGACAAGGGTATCCGAATTCCCCAGCTGTACGGTGGGTAAATTTTCGGCATCAATTTGAATAACAGCCACATCCGTCAGGGAATCTGCACCCACCACCTTGCCATCATACTGGCGACCATCGGGGAGCGTGACTCGCACGGCACTGGCGCCTTCCACCACATGGGCATTGGTCATAATCTTGCCATCGGGGGTAAATATAAACCCAGAGCCTTGACCTTGGCGCAGCGGCACATCTGGTATTGGAAAAGGATTGAGAAAACTATCCTCTTGACTGCGGGGCAGTCGTAGGGTATCAATGCTCACCACCGCTGGCCCTGCCTCAGCAACCACCTTGGCAATGAAATTCTCCCCCGCATTGGGTCGCTCCGTGGGGGCAAGGGGAGGCAGAGACGCCTCCGTATTAGGGGTGGGGGAGTTGCGATCGGGCAAACGCAATGGACAGCCCGTCAGTGCCACAAGGGCGATCGCCATCCCAACGAGACTCAACCGCGTGCGAACCATACTCAACTCAACTCGGCAGCAGATCCACTCTAGCCTTATCCTGAAAATAGTGAGTTTGTCGAACCTCTGCTGGCATGCTGACTGTGATTAGCTACCTCGAACAGCCCATGACCTTTGATAGTTTCTTTGGACCTGTGACCCTGCAGCCCGGTCGCAATGAAAATGTCGATGAGCGGCGCTGGCGCAACTGCAAAACCCACAATGCTGACCTGCAAGCGCTGCTCAAAAAGGGGCTTATTGTGGTCGAAGACGTGGGGGTCAGCTCATAGGCCATGACGGATGCAGTCGCTGCCCTCTTTCAGCAAGGGCAACAGGCCTTCGAGCGGGGAAACTACCAACAATCGATTGCTCTTTTAGGACAGGCGGCGGCGCTGGCGGAGGGAAATGCGGTGCGATCGGGGGAAATTAGCCTCTGGTTAGTCACGGCCTATAGTGCTGCTGGCGATCAAGGGGCTGCCGTCAGCCTCTGCCGTCAACTCCAACGACACCCAGATCATCACACGCGGCAGGAAAGTCGTCGCTTGCTGGCGATTTTGGAGGCTCCCCAACTCAAACGCCGTCCGGAATGGTACAGCGAAATTCCCGACCTATCCCATGTGGGCGATCGCGCCTACACGTCCCCCTACAGCCGTTCCCCGAAAAAGCCATCGGCTGCCACCCCAAAACCCCAAGAACCACCGCCCCCTGCTACGCCTTTACCGAATGCCTTCATCTGGCTTGCCCTCACGGGCTTGGGCGTGGTCACACTCTTGGCAGCTTGGCTATAGTAAACTTCCCACCGACTAAAGTCGGGGGCTTTCAGTATCGGAATTTAGGAACACATGGGTAGAGAGCCACGGCAAGGAAACGCTGGTGTCTATCGATGAGAGGGGGTTTGACTCTCGAGTGGAGTGTGAGTATGGGTGGTCAGCGCGAGGCGAACGAATTGATGGAGAGCGAGCGGGGAAGCGTCAGAAAAGAGAGAGTTGAGTCGCAGGACGGTATAGATACCAGAAAGACTTCATCGCCCCAATGCTGTTTTCAGGATATTTGAATGCGTTAGGGTTTGTGAGCTGGCTGAGTCAGTACTGTTTGCCGGCATTAAAGAGACCTTCGTTGTTGATGATGGATAATGCACCGATTCATCCAAAAGGGGCGATTCAGGCAGTGGTGAAAGCGGCGGGTCACGAGGTGTTATTTTTACCGAAATACTCTCCTGATTTGAATGTGATTAAGCACGACTTCAGTGCGTTGAAGCGATCGCGGATGTATGCAGGGTCAAACAGTTCGATTGATGAGGTGATTCGCAATTGTTGTGCTGGATAATGTCTTATTCTTTATTGGAATAACTATATTTGCCCACTTGTGCATCAGTGGAACCAACAACGTGTCTTTTCATCCGCCTAAAGTCACTAAAGAGGGGTATCAGCGCAGACCGGCCTAGGCGATCGCGCGCTTCAGATGCTTTTGCAGGGTTTGAGTGGGCAGGCCACTCTGGAGATGCTGCCACGGTAAGATCGTCTCCTCTGGCCAATGGGCAGTGACGTAGGCTTCAAAGTCGGGCAACTGGCCTTGCAGTTCCTTAAACGCCCGCCGATAACTGCCCAAGGAAGTGCCGTAGTGGCGTACCTGCTCAAGCAGGGGAGCAAGCCGGCGATCGCCCCGCGAAATTAAAGCTTGAATCAGCGAGTCATTATAGGATTCAGGACGAAACTCAATCCCCAATTTGGCCAATTCTTTTTTCAGGAACTTCAGGCGTTTTTCGGCCACGGGTTGCACGCCCCACCACTGAAAAGGAGTATGGGCCTTGGGCACAAAGGTACTACAGCCAAGGGTGAGTCGCAGGCGCGGCGCTGTTTTTTTCAATTGGCGAAAGAGATCCACCGTAGCTGCAACATCGGCATCGGTTTCTGTGGGCAGTCCCACCATGCCATAAAACTTTAGCCCCTTGAGGCCGCCGGCTTGGGCATGGCTGGCAGCGGCAAGAATCTCCTCAGTCTCAAGCTTTTTGTTGATCACTTGGCGCAGCCGCTCAGACCCCGTTTCGATGGCGATCGTCAGGGATTGACTGCCCCGTTGACTCAAGAGTTGGGCAAGGGATGCAGTGACCGTATTTGTGCGCACAGACGCTAAACTCACCCGCACATGGTCAAATTGTGGTTGGCCTAGATGCTCAATCAAGGCGGGAAATTCGGGATGCTGGGTAATCGAGGCACCCAAAAGCCCTAGGCGATCGGTGACCGCTAGCCCCCGCTCAATGGCAGGAATCAGTGTTTCGAGACTGGGCGTGCGAAAGGGCAAGGTCAAATAACTGGCCAAACAAAAGCGACATAGCTCTGGACAACTGCGCACCACCTCCACCATGTAAATCTTTTCCCAAGCGGCGAGGGGGGTGACCACCGTTGAGGCAGCAAGGGTATTGCCGCGATGGACTTGTTTGGTCACTGTGGCGGGTACCGTGGGCTTTCGGGGTTCAATTCCTTGAATCGGGCCTGTGGCACTGGCATAACTGACGGCATAAAGACTGGGGACATAGAGGCCGGGCACTTGGGCAAGGGCTTCCAACTGTTGCGATCGCGGGGCAGCGCGCACCTGTGCCATGGTCGTCAAAAACGGCTCAAGGAGGGGTTCGGCATCCCCCAGTAAAATCACATCGAAAAAGTCGGCAAAGGGTTCGGGATTGGCCGTCAGCACTGGACCACCGCCAAAGACCAAAGGATGGCGATCGTGGCGATCGCGCTGCCAAATGGGAATGCCCAACTGCTCCAACAGCGCCAGTAGATTGCCGTAGTCCAACTCCCACGAGAAGGAAAAGCCCACCAACTGCGGATCCCGAGGCAGTGGCTCCTGCACATCGGTAAAGAGGCGACTCACGGCCACATCAGGACGGCTGGCCAGTTGTGCCCACACTAGTTGATACCCTAAGCTGGTGATCCCAACGCTGTAGGTATTGGGAAAGCCATAGATGACCCGCAGTGCCTCTGGCCGCGGGCGGGATCGCTCAAAAAGGAGGGTTTCAGCAGTAAAGGGGGAATTCACCTAGGTTTCCGTTGACTTACGGCGGCTGGTTTTTGCGGTCTTGGTGGCCGTCTTTGTACTGGTCTTTTTGGTGGTTGATTTTGGTTTCGGGGCAGTGGCTGTTGCGCTGCGGCGGGTTTTCTTCGGTGCTTTCTCCGCCAAGAGGGGCAGGGCTTGCTCAAGGGTCATGGTCTCTGGACTCACCCCCTCCGGTAGTGAGGCATTCACCTTACCGTGGTTGACATAAAGACCATAGGGACCATCAAAGACTTGCACTGGCTCGCCATCCTCTGGGTGAGTCCCCAACACCGCGAGCACCTGCTTCTTGGCACGGCCACGACTGGATTTTGGGGTTGCCAGTAGCTCTAGGGCACGCTCTAGGGTAATCGTATAGACATCATCCTCCCCCTTGAGGGAACGATAGTCCTTCTCACCGTCGGGGTCATGGACAATGTAGGGGCCAAAGCGACCTTGATTGGCCTGAATCAGCTTGCCCGTTTCGGGATGAACTCCCAATGTGCGGGGCAGCGACAACAGCGTAATCGCCAAGTCTAGGGTAACTTCGTCGGGACTGACCCCCTTGGGTAGAGAAGCTCGTTTGGGTTTTGGATTGGCCGCTGTGGCTTCCCCCAACTGTACATAGGGGCCAAAGCGTCCCGTGAGTAAGAAGATCGGTTCCCCGGTTTCAGGATGCACGCCCAGCTTGTCGGGACCCTCTAGTTTTTGGCGAATTAATTGCTCCACTTGTTCGCGGGTGAGGCTACCGGGAGTGGCATCTTGGGGCAAGGAGGCTTTAATGGGTTCGCTGCCATTGCCATTTTGATAGACGACAAAAGGACCAAAGCGACCCACCACCACTTCGGCATTCAGTTCTGGCAGGGCGATCGCCCGGGCTTCTGTGGACTCAATTGTGCGCTCCCGCTCTTTGACCTGCTGCTCAAGGCCATTTTCACCCAAGTAGAAGGATTCAAGGTAGGGCTGCCACTGCACCTCCCCCGTGGAAATATCATCAAGGGTTTGCTCCATCCGCGCCGTGAAGTTAATGTCCACTAAGTCGGGGAAGTATTTCTCCAGCAGTGCCGTAACCGCAAAGGCAGTAAAGGTGGGTTCAAGGGCATTGCCCCGCCGAATGGCATACTCGCGGTCTTGGATCGTGCTGATGATCGTGGCGTAGGTGCTGGGACGCCCAATGCCGGCTTGCTCGAGGGCTTTGACCAGGCTGGCTTCGGTGTAGCGTGGCGGCGGCTGGGTTTCGTGACCGACACTTTCAAGGGCTTGGCAGCGGAGAATATCCCCCACCTGCATCAGGGGCAGCATCACCTCTTGGCTTTCAAGGGCGGCATCGGGATCATCCGACCCTTCCACATAGGCACGGAAAAAGCCGGGAAAATCAATGCGTTTACCGTGGGCACGGAAGAGGGCATCCCCTGCCGTAATCGAGACCGTTAGCAGGGTGACGCGGGCATCGGCCATTTGTGAGGCCACTGTGCGCTTCCAGATCAGGTCGTAGAGTTCCAGTTCCCGATCCTTAAGGCCAGTTTCTTGGGGGGTGCGAAACTGACTACCCGCAGGGCGAATCGCTTCGTGGGCTTCTTGGGCGCCCTTGGTTTTGGTGGTGTATTGGCGCGGCTGGGGCGACAAAAAGGCTTTGCCATACATGGCTTCCACACAATTGCGGGCAGCAGCGATCGCCTGTTCCGACAGATGCACCGAGTCCGTGCGCATATAGGTGATATAGCCCTCTTCATAGAGCTTTTGGGCAATGCGCATCGTCTCTTGGGCGGAGAGGTGCAGTTTGCGGTTGGCTTCCTGTTGCAGCGTCGAGGTGGTAAAGGGGGGAGCCGGTTTGCGGGTTTGTTGGCGCTCCTCCTGTTCAGTGACCGTCCATGTTTCCGTCAGCAGGCGATCGCGCAGGGCATTGGCCGCCGCCTCATCCAAAAGCAAGACCGCCTCAGGGTTGCGCACCTGTCCTGTAGCAGGATCAAAATCATTGCCCGTGGCCAAGCGTTGACCGCCGACACTCACCAAACGGGCTGGAAAGAGGGTTCCCCGTTGATCCAGCGTGGCCTTGAGATCCCAAAATTGCCCCTTGCGGAAGGCCAGCCGTTCCCGCTCCCGTTGCACCAATAGACGCACTGCCACCGACTGCACCCGCCCCGCCGACAGATGGGGAGCAATTTTCCGCCACAGCAGGGGCGACAGGGTATAGCCCACCAAGCGATCGAGGATACGCCGCGTTTCTTGGGCACGCACGAGTTGTTGATTGACATCGCGGCAATTGCGCAGGGCTTCTTGGATGGCCTCTTCCGTAATTTCATGGAAGACCATGCGCCGCACGGGCACCTTTGGCTCCAACAGTTGCAGCAAGTGCCAACTAATACTTTCCCCTTCGCGGTCTTCATCGGTCGCAAGCAGGAGTTCGTCAGCAGTTTTCAGTGCGGTTTTCAGGTCTTTGACAACTTTTTGCTTGTCCTTAGGCACAATGTAGAGGGGTTCAAAGCCAGCAGCGACATTCACCCCTAGGGTTGCCCACTCCTCCCCCTTGAGTTCAGGGGGCACATCAGCAGCGCTGCGGGGCAGATCACGAACATGACCCATCGAGGCTTCAACGCGATAGTCCGGGGGCAGAAATTTGCGAATGGTACGGGCTTTTGTCGGGGATTCAACGATGACAAGGGTGGACATAGCAGATGCTGCGGGATGGGTTTTTCGGCACTCTCAAGTTTAGCGATCGATCATAGAATTGTGTTCTCCCACCGTATCATGGGGAGCAAGGAGAAGCACTTCTTATATTGATAAGCCTAGCCTAACCAATAGGCGATGCGGAGAATCTGTTTAGTCAGCATAACGGTTTTTTTGCCCGTGAAGTCTCTTGCCGCGTTGTCTTTCTTGCCGATGGCCAAATTATTGAGGAAGGATCGCCCCAAGAACTGTTTCGTCGTCCGCAACAGGAGCGAACCCGCCTCTTTTTAGAGCCTGTGCTGGTAAGATACTAGCCCTTGTAGGCCTTGATGCATTTTTCAACAAGGGGCTGCACCGCATCCACATCCTGCCAGCCAAGAATTTCAGTCACTTTCTTTTGCAGATTCTTGTAGGTACGGAAGAACTCAGCGATTTCTTCGAGGCGGTGGGGCGCAATGTCCTTGAGGGACGTCACCTCAGCATAGCGAGGATCATCAACAGGCACACAGAGAATTTTCTCGTCGCGATCGCCACTGTCAATCATCTCCAGCATGCCAATGGGACGGGCAGGAATCACACATCCCGGAAACGTCGGCTCATCCATGATCACTAGACCATCGAGGGGATCGCCATCATCCGCCAGTGTATTGGGAATGAACCCATAATCATAGGGATAGGTCACCGCCGAATAGAGCACGCGATCGAGGGCAAAGACGTTCATTTCCTTGTCAAACTCATATTTATTCCGACTGCCCCCCGCAATTTCCACCAGCACATTGACAACACCCGGCTTGGGTTGGGCAGGAATACGGCTCAGATCAATACCCATAGAATCATGTCCACGCAACAAGTCTCCATTTAATCGAGATCGGGACATTGAAGCAAGCACTGAATTGATCCCTTGGGTCGCTTTCCGCTAAGGTTTTGGGGAGTCCCTTGTCAGCTTTGCCCTATGTCTCTAAAGCAGTTGGTGCTTGCAGCCCTCAGTGTCGTGGTCGCTGCCCTCATGACGGTGTCGTTGCTGGGCAGTTATTTAGAACCCCAAACCCAAGGGCAAATTAACCTATTTCAGACCAATTTGTCACTACAAGCCCGAGAATGGCAGGGTCTGGGAGATGCCACAACCCGCGATCGCCTAGTGGGCAATTTAGAAGCTGCCATCCAAGCCTACGAAGCGGTGCTGGCAACCCCCACACCGCAAAATCAGCCTCTGCGTCTGCAGTTGGGACTGCTCTATGCTGAAGCAGGGCAGCGCGATCGCGCCCTCAACACATGGCAACTCCTCATTAATGAGGCTCAAGGGACAACCCGCAGTACCGCAGAAGTGCTGATGGCTTTGTGGGCTGATTCCCCCCAACTGCTTCCCGATGGGGAAACGTTGATTAAAAACACCCTTCAAGGCTGGTTTCGCGATCGCGCCCTCGAACGCCTCTATGAACTGCAACAGCGATCCGACGCCCTGATGACCTTGACCCGTGCAGAACAGCAGCGCGCCCAAGCAGCCTTCTATCGCCTTGCCCTGATTGGCACAACTCCTCTGCTAGGAAGTTTGATTGGGATTGTTCTTTGGATTGTCTGGATCTATCAACACCTGCGCCGCCGCCAGCACGGGAACACTCTGCCACCCCTGACCCCCGTGACATGGGGCTGGGAAACCCTCTGGGAAGGCATGGTAATCTGGTTTACTCTCTTTTTTGCCATTAGCTTGGTGCTCATGCCCTTGGTGCGCTCCCTGATTGGCATGGGACTGCCGCTGCGCTCTGCGATGGCTCAAACGCTGTATGCCTTAGTGAGCTACGGGATGATGATGGTTGCTGGCTTGGGCTGGCTGTGGTACTTTCTGCGTCCCTTTGGTAAGCGCCCTGCAGATTGGTTATGTTGGCAAGGGGGGTTAGGGGGTGCCTTGCGTTGGGGGGTCGGCGGTTATTTGGCGGCACTGCCCTTAGTCGTGGTCAGTTCGCTGATTAGTCAAGCCCTGCTGAAAAATCAAGGGGGCGGCAATCCTTTACTGGAAATTATTTTACAAAGCCGCGATTACACCACCTTTGCCCTACTCTATGTCATGGTGGCAGTGATGGCGCCCTTCTTTGAGGAGATTCTCTTTCGGGGATTCTTCTTTCGTTCGGTGCAATCCTATTTGCCCCTCGGCACTGCCATGGGGGTGACGGGACTCCTCTTTGCCATTGCCCACCTGAATTTAGCCGATCTATTGCCCTTGACAGTTTTGGGAACCGTGCTCAGCTACATCTACTGGCGATCGCAAAATATCGGTGCAGCCATGATTCTCCACAGCATCTGGAACAGTGGCTCCTTTTTGGGCTTGCTCCTATTGAGCGGGGGGACGGAAGCGGGGTTCTAACTGCTGCACCAACCACTGGCGGGGCACCAACCGACCAGCAAGGGCAAGGAAGCGATTGGCGGGCTGACCGGGAATGACCGTGGCCACATCGGTTTGCAACGCCGCAAGGGTTTCGGCAACCACCTGTTCGGGAGTGTCCTGCCGGGCAATGAGAGCCGAGTTGCGGGTCATATCGGCACGCTCAAAGAAGTTGGTGGCAGTGGGTCCGGGACAGACGGCAAGTACCCGAATACCCAAGGGTTTAACTTCTGCCCACAGGGCTTCGCTGAAGTGGCGAACAAAGGCTTTGCTGGCGGCATAGACGGCGAGATAAGGCAGGGGCTGAAAGGCAGCAATGGAGCTAACGTTGATAATCGTGCCTTGACGACGGGGGCGCATTTCTTGGAGCACGAGATGGGTGAGTTCTACTAGCGCTGTGATGTTCACTTGGAGCATGGCTGTCAATTGCTGGCGATCGCGCTCGTCAAAGGCCCCATAATCGCCAAAACCAGCATTATTGACTAATACATCCACCGTTAGTCCTAGGGATTGAATCTGTTCATAGAGGCGGAGCGCCGCATTGGGTTCGCTAAGGTCTTGGGGAATACCTACAACCGGTACTTGGGTGCTGAGCTGCGTCTTTAGCTTTTCTAGGGTGTCGAGGTGGCGACCAGTGAGAATCAAAGCGTGCTGGCGATCGGCCAAGGCTTGGGCAAAGGCCTGCCCTAATCCCCCCGTTGCCCCCGTAATCAGTGCGGTTGCCATAAAATAAAATTGTTACGAAACTTAAAGATCGCTATTCTAAAAGTAATACATTTCGGGAATGGGCAGAATGACCTCTACGCTTTCAGCCACCGCAGCTTTTCCCACCGCAGATTGGACTTGGCGTGGCCATCACATTCGCTACAGCGTCAATGGCAGTGGTGCCCCAGTGGTGTTGGTTCATGGTTTTGGTGCCTCTATTGGTCACTGGCGCAAAAATATCCCTGCCCTCACCGCCGCAGGTTACCGTGTTTATGCCCTTGATTTACTGGGTTTTGGTGCTTCGGCAAAGCCGGATTTAACCTACAGTTTGGATCTGTGGACCGAGCTACTGGCGGACTTTTGGCAAGCCCACATTGGGGAACCCGTGGTTTGGGTAGGGAATTCCATTGGTGGTCTGCTGTGTCTGATGATGGCGGCTCGCTATGGCCACACCTGCCGTGCGGTGAGTGTTCTCAACTGTGCCGGGGGACTCAACCACCGTCCCAATGAACTGAATTGGATGCAAAGCCTCTTTACGGCCATCTTTCGCACCTTGGTTGCCTCTCCCGGCATTGGTCATTTGATCTTTAACCAGATTCGGCAGCCGGAGCGCATCCGCAAAACCCTGACCCAAGTCTATGCCAATCCCGACGCCATTACCGATGAATTGGTGGAACTACTGCATCGACCCGCCATGGATGCCGGCGCCAAGGAAGTGTTTGCCCGTGTGATTTCAGCACCGCCGGGACCGAAAATTGTGGATTTGCTGCCAGAAATTCAAGTGCCGATTCTGGTGCTCTGGGGTGAGGTGGATCCTTGGACGCCGGTGTCGGGGACTCAGCACTTTGCAGCCCATCAAGATCGCTTGCCGATTCGCATTGAGCGACTGCCCAATACTGGCCACTGCCCCCATGACGATCGCCCGGAGCTGGTGAACCCGATCCTCATTGAGTGGTTGCAACAGTTGGGACACGCCTAACTCAAGAGGCAAGCAAGGGCATCGAGGCTTTCTGGCAACTGGGGCAAGAGAATGCGATCGCCGACCATGGCAGCACACAGCAGCATCATATAGAGAATCGAGAACTTAAAGAGGCTGCGTGCCTGTTCTTTGTCCTCTGGGGCTTGGGTCAACTGCCACGCGCGGTAAATAAACCAACTACCAAGGGCGATCGCCACCACACCATAGCCCCAGCCCACGACACCACAGGGGTAGATTAACAGCAGACTGGTGGGCACCAGTGCCAAGGTGTAGAGAAAAATCTGCCGTGCCGTGACGCGATCGCCGTTAACCACCGGCAGCATCGGCACCCGCACACGGGCATAGTCCTCTTGAATCAGCATCGCCAACGGCCAAAAATGGGGCGGCGTCCAGATAAAGATAATGGCAAACAGCACCCAAGCCGCCCAACTCAGTTCTCCCGTCACCGCTGCCCAACCCACCAAGGGGGGAATCGCCCCAGCCGCACCGCCAATCACGATATTTTGCGGCGAAGACCGCTTCAGCCAGTGGGTATAGACTCCCACATACACCGCAATTCCGGCCATAGCAAGGCAGGCACTCAGGAGATTGGCAAAGACCGCCAAGAGGCTAAAGGCCGTTGTTGCCAAGAGCACTGCTAGAAACACCGCTTCCCAAGGAGCCACCCGACCCGCTGGCAAAGGGCGATGGCGCGTCCGCTCCATAATGGCATCAATATCGCGGTCATAGAGACAGTTGATCGTATTCGCTGCCGCCGCTGCACAGGCACCACTGACAAGGGTTATTAGGAGCAATTGGGGAGCCACCCGACCTTGGCTTGCTACTTCCATTGCTGCCGCAGTTGTAATCAAAAAGAGCAGAATTAAGCGCGGTTTGGTGAGTTGGACATAGTCCACTAATTTTGTCGAGAGATCCCCCGTTGAGGAGGAAAGTCTGGCTAGGAATGTCATGCGAGCCTCAAGATCGTTCAAAATTCATGCTTCAGGGAACCAGCTTGGCGATCGCGCCATGCCAATGTGGAAATGGCAACCAACACCCCCAAGAGGGTGGCGCCAATCATTTGATGGGCAACGGTGAGTGCCGGCACCTGTAGCTTTAGTTGTAGGGTGCTCCAGCCCAAGGCTACTTGCAGAGCCACCACCGGCAGAAGCGAGAAACTCAGTTGCCGCAAGAGGGGAGCCGAGGCTGGGCTACGCCAAGCAACAATCACCACCCCTAAAACGCTCAGGGTGGCTGGGACAACACCGATCAGATGGCTATTGAGGACTACACACAGGCGATCGCCATAGAGGCACTGCTGCACTGCCCACTGCGAAGACACCAAGCCCCCTAACAAACTTTGGCCATAGACACATAGCGCGGCAATCACTGCGGCAATCCGCAACCAACGGGCGCTCCCCGTACCCCGAAAGGGAGCTAAACCAACGGTGATGGCTGCCAAAAGGCAAAAGAAGAGCAGTCCTGTGCCCAGGTGAGCGGTAACAATTTCAAAGCGCAGCAACTCAGTCACCGTCAGGCCACCGAGAATCCCCTGCACAATCACAAGGCACAATGCCGCCGCAGCAGCAGAGGGCACCCAAGGGGGCAGAGCTTGCCGCCAAGCCACACTCAATCCTACAAAGGCGATCGCCATCAGCCCTAAACTGGTGGCCAGCAGGCGGTGAAACCACTCTAGGAAGATTTGCAAATCCATTTGCGGTACCAGCGTGCCAAAGCACAACGGCCAATCGGGACAGGCTAAACCGGCATCCATCACCCGTGTGGCACTGCCCACCGCCATCAAAAAGAGGGTAAAGACCGTCATCAGCAGCACGAGGCGAAAAATCCACTGGCGACGGGCACTGGGATCACTGCCTAGGGTCAAGGGTGAGACATGAAAAGGCCCCAGCACGGATTTTTCCTCGACAGCAACAACTTCTTCATGGTAAAGAAGCTAAGGGGGAGATCAGGGCTGGCGTGAAAATCTATAGCTTTTCTTTAAGTTTTCGCTAGAGTATAAATTTTTCTTGCATTTGATTGCCGAGTTTGAAGGTCTAAAACGATGGCTCTCCGGCACTGGGTTGACGCTGCAAAAAGTGGAGAAAATCCAAGAGTTCTTCATCGCTCAGTTGCTGGCGCGATCGCTTGCCATAGCGTTGCAGCAAACAAGCCCGCCCTTCGGCCTCTGTCCATCCCAAGCGTTTCATTTCCACGGTAGTTTGGGCAATTTCATCCGCTAAATCCACGGGTTCGCGCTTAGGGGGGGGCTTCTCGCTAGCCGGTTTGACCGCTGGCTTACTGCGGCGGGAATTGGCAGGAGTGGTGGGTTCCAAGAGCAGATCAGTATTGCTGGCCTCTGACCAAGGAGCTGCCTCGAGGACTGCGGGGGTGCGGGGAATCAGTTCCGCCTCCGTTTGCACAGGGAGGTGAATACCGAGAAGTTGCAGGGCACGCTGGCGAGCACTATCTTCCGCCTGTTCTAGGGTGGGGGCAGCAGCCATCCCCGTGGCTAGAATCGTGTCGCCCACAAGGAGGGTGGTTTTGACAATAAAGAGGCCGTCATGGATTTGCAATAAATCACTGACAATGCTGCCGGTGGGATAGCGGCGGTGGAATTCGCTCATGGGGTTGCCGCAATAAAACGACGCATCGAGTTGATCTTATCCTATCCTTGCTGAAGAGCTGGCCTAGAGGAGATTCAGTACTGCCTTGTGAACCGCAGCCGATTGCAGGTAGGGTTGATAGTCGGGCACGGGGGCTGTGAAGGTGTGTTGCCATTGGTGGATCAAGGCAGTGGGGTCAGGGGGCAATGCTGCTAGTTCAACCCCCGCCATACCCGTATCGGCCATGAGGTAACTCACCTTGGGATCATAACTGAGGGCAAAACAGCGACAACCCACACTAGCCGCCATGATCAGGGCATGGAGGCGCATGGCGATCGCCCCCGCCGTTGTCGCCAACAGTCCCTTCATCTCGCGGGGATCCTCACAGGACACGAGTTGCGTCTGCTCAGGGACTAATGCCCCATAGAGATCCTCAGCCAAGGGCAAATCCTGTTGGGGCTGAAAGGGCAACAGCAAAAGCGGTACCCCCGTCTCTGCCTGCCACTGCCGCAAGGCCATTTTCAGAAGCTGCCAGCGATCGCCCGTGAGGTGTCGATGGGGACGTAAACACACAGCAATGGGTGCCTTGTCCTTGGGAGGTAGCACAGGACGGGCTGACATCAGCCACACGGGATCGGCACCCTGTTGATGGGGAATGCCCCACTGCCGCAAGAGAGCCGCTGACCCAGAATCGCGCACCGTGACTGCAAGACAACGCCGCAGAAGGGCCCGTGTCCACCAACGATAGAAAGGCGATCGCAGAGGGCCAATCCCCTGTGCCCAAGCAATAGTGCGACAGCCAAAGCGCTGTGCAAGGGTCATCAAACCAAGGTAATAGAGGGGGCTGCGCCAACTGGTGACATCCTGAATGAGGCTCCCACCACCCCAAATGAAGGCTTGGCTCTGTTGTAGGGTGCGCAGCACCTTTGGCCACTGGTGGCGATCGCAGGTAGCAACGCCATAGCGGGCTGCTGTGGCTGTAGGATTGCCGCTGAGGACAACCGGTGAAACGTGGGGCGGCAACTGTTCGAGGAGCGTTGCCAAGAGGGCTTCATCCCCGGCATTGCCATAGCCGTAGTAGCCACAGAGAAAGACTTGACTCATGCGACAGGCTCCACTAGCGGCACTGCCTGAAGAATGTCTTGAAGAACGTTGATCAAGGCGGAGGTGGGTTGAATGGCTGGCACCAAGGAAACAGCGTGGTGGGGATACCTGACTTGCCATGTCGCCAGTTGGCTGTGAACCTGATCAACGGTTTTACCGCCAAAGAGAAAGTAGCCATAAATTTTGCTACTGGTATACCCCTGAGCCATCCGCGTCTCAAGGGCATGGTCTAAACTTCCCACTTCGGTCAGCAGCGCTGGACGCACACCACAGGTCTGACACAGTTCCTCAAACCAAGGGTGAACTTCAGGCCGACGACTGCCGTGGCCAAGGAGAATATCGGCGGCTGCATCGGCGATCGCCTGCCGTAACCACGCTTGAAACAGGGGTTGCCCCCCTAAGAAGGTCAATAGTTCTAAAGGTAAAGGCGAGTCAGTACTCGCGATCGCCTGCGGCAGATCCACCACCACATGGTTGCCCGGTAGTAAAAACAGGGGTAGGATGACTACCCGCTGAGCGCCTTGACGTTGCGCTTGGCCACTGAATTCCTGAATCTTGTTAGGTAGTGGTTCTTCCTCAAGGGTGCCCCAGCCCACCATTCCTAGGCGGGTGAGTTGCTGACACAAAAAGGCCATTGCCGCCTGTGGCTCAGGGGCAGGACTGCCGTGGCTAATGAGAAAATAGGCCATCATGATGGGGCAGAAAAGCGCGATCGCCAAGTTTCGCTCAACAGTTCCTGTTGCGGTACCAAGACCTGTTCCCCAGAGGCCAGCCACTTCAGCTGTACTGTGCCATCGGCCGCTTCGCTCTCGCCAATCACCAAACAAACGGTGGCACCGACGCGATCGGCGCGTTTGACCTGTTTACCAAAGGCACTGCCGCTGAGATCCATTTCTACGGTATAGCCTTGATGCCGCAATTGCTGTGCCAAAATCAGGCCTTGGCGTTCGGCAGCTTTGCCACGGGTCACCATATAAAGGTAGGGTTGATCACGCGGCGGCAACGGGCGATCGCGCAGGAGTAAAATCAACCGTTCCAGTCCCATCGCCCAACCAATGGCGGGGGTGGCAGGTCCCCCTAATTCCTCAACCAAGTGATCGTAGCGACCGCCGCCACAGACGGTTCCCTCGTTGCCCAAACGCAAATCCTGAAATTCAAAGGCGGTATGGGTATAGTAGTCGAGGCCGCGCACAAGGGCAGGATTTATCTGGTAGCGGATGCCCAGATCCTGCAAGAGGGATTGCACCTGCTCAAAATGGTCGCGCGATCGCGGACTGAGATAGTCCAACAGCCGCGGCGCTTCCTTCACAATCGCTTGGGTGTGAGGGTCTTTGCTATCGAGAATGCGCAGGGGGTTGCGGTGCAGACGCTCTTGGGAATCGGGGTCTAACTCTGCTTTGTAGGGGGTGAGGTAATCCACCAAGGCCTGACGATATTCACTGCGATCCTCGCGATCGCCCACGGAGTTGAGCATCAGGGTTAACTCCTTCAGTCCCAAGGCCTGCAAAATATCTAAAGCCACAGCAATGACTTCGGCATCGGCACGGGGATCGGCACTGCCTAAAACTTCCACCCCCAACTGGTGAAACTGGCGATAGCGACCGGACTGTGGCCGCTCGTAGCGAAACATGGGCCCTAGGTACCACAGGCGTTGGACGCCCCCTTGGCTGTGCAAACCATGTTCAATATAGGCGCGCACCACCCCCGCCGTGCCCTCTGGCCGCAGCGTCAGCGACCGTTGAGCGCGATCGCTAAAGGTGTACATTTCCTTACTGACAATATCGGTGGCTTCGCCAATGCCCCGCTCAAACAGAGGGGTTTGCTCAAAAATGGGAGTGCAAATTTCGCGGTAGGCAGCGCGATCTAAAATCTGGCGAGCAATGGTTTCTAAATACTGCCAATAGACCCGCTCAGCGGGCAAAATATCGCGAGTTCCCCGTGGTGCTTGCAAACCCATGTGTGGTCAATGCGCAAATGAAACAGACGTATTATACCTGCCTAGCTTCCTAGTAACTTCTCCACCCGCTCTAGAACCTCGCGAATGTGCTTTAATTCCCCGAGAATTTCCTTGAGGAGATCATCTGTCGGATTGGGGGGCGTGGTTTTTAATTCCACTTGGAGGGTAGTAATGCCCATCACGTCACGGGCAAAACGAGCCACTTCATTGGGGTGAAACAGCAGTGGTTCACGACGGCTTTTGCGATGCTCTGGATTGAGGCGTTGGGGATCAAAGGGGGGATTCATGGTTTCATGATTGGTGTTGACATAACGATAAATAGACGCACGGGAGCGGCGGAGAGTTTGCTGCACTTGATCAATGGTCATTAACTCATCCCCCCCGGCAGGATAGGAAGAACGCTGCATTGAGAACGGCCAAACGGTAATGTTGCTATCAAACTTATTTTACTGTAAGGATATGGACATCAAATCGTTAGGTTTTCATGCTAATTCCTTTGGCGTTAGGCGGAAAGGGGCGTTGTTGCTGTGCCAATAGGCCACTGGCAAATGACAGTGCCATTGCCGAGCGATCGCCCCCCGCTAAATCCGCAAGAGCCTGGACACGTGCCTCACTGGTTAAGTATTGCACACGAATTACCGTTGTGGCGGTACTGGGATCAATGTCCTTTTGCACCAAATAGTGATGATCAGCCGCTGCCGCAATCAAGGATTGATGGGTAACGCACAACACCTGATGGGTTTGCCCCAATCGGCTTAAACTCTCGGCGATCGCCCCCGCGACGCGGCCAGAGACCCCGACATCAATTTCATCAAAAATTAGCGTTTTCGGTGTTTGCTGTGTCGTCAAGCAGGTCTCCAACGCCAGTAAAAATCGGCTCATTTCACCGCCAGAGGCCACCTCCCCAAGGGGTTGCAGGGGTTGACCGGGGTTGGCGCTCCAGAGAAAGGTAATCTCATCACTGCCGCTACTACTGGCTTCTGTGGTCGTCAACTGCACAGTAAAACGGGCTTGGGGAAGTCCAAGGGGGCAAAGGTGGGTAAGGAGGTCTTGTTCGAGGCGTTCTGCCGCCCTTAGTCGTAATTCGTGAAGTTCAGCACTGGCTTGTTCAAGGGCCTGCCGCAGTTGGGCAACTTCTGCCGCTAGGCGCTCTTGGCTGATGGATTGTTGACTCAGGGCTGCTAATTCTGCTTGGATGCGATCGCGATAGGCAATAACACTGGCCAAATCAGAGCCATACTTGCGACACAGGCGTTGTAATTGGTGAATGCGCTGAGCTAGGGCATCGAGCGTAGCTGGATCCGCATCGAGGCGATCAGCATAACTGCGCAGTTGGCGGGCGGCTTCTTCGGTGTGGGCGATCGCCCCCTCTAACAATTCGCTCATCGGCTGAAGCGCTGGATCCCAGTCGACAATGGATTGCAGTGCCCCTTGGGCTTGCGCCAGCAACGTCACCACACTGGGTTCCCCTTCGTAGAGGAGGTAATAGGCCTGTTGGCTTTGGCTTTGCAGTTCCTGCACATGGCTGAGGCGTTGGTAATCCTGTTGCAATTGGGTCAGTTCTTCAGGGTCGTCTAGGGCAGCCGGCAGCAGTTCTTGCAGTTGAAAGTGCAGTAAGTCGAGTCGCTGGAGCCGTTGCTGTTCCTGAGCGGCAAAATCCTGCAATTCCCGTTGCCGTTGTTGCCATACTCGGTAGGCGTCTGCCACCCGCTGCCGCTGGCTCATTAAGGCCTCGCCCCCATAGCGATCGAGCCAATCCCGCTGTTGAGAAGCGCTGGCCAGTTGCACTGCCTGTCCTTGAGCTGTCAGGCGCACAAGGTGCCGCCGCAATTCCTGAAGTTGCTGGCGATTCACTAGCACACCATTGACCCGGCTGCGACTGCGAAAGGTTTCCCCCTTGAGACTAAACTCGCGGCTACAGATCACCTCATCCCCTTCAGCATCAATTTCTAGGGTGGCCAGCCAGTCTCTCACTGGGGGGGTCAGGGTGAAAATAGCTTCGATACAGCCCTGCTCTGTCCCCGATCGCAATTGCCGCGCCGAGAGCTTCCCCCCAAGGAGAGCATCAATGGCATCGAGGAGAATCGACTTGCCTGCCCCCGTTTCCCCCGTGAGGACATTCAACCCCCGCTGAAAGGTCACCTCTAGCTCCGCAACGAGGGCAAAGTTCTGAATCCGCAGCGTTTGTAGCATTGTGGCTCCACTAGAGCAACGGTTCTAGGGCCATCCTTGAGCAAAGGGCGGTGACCCACTTTTGGGATCGTGCGACTTGATTTTGTACCGCTGATTAGCCTACATAGTATGAAGGTAACATTTTGCAACAATGTGAGGAGCGACCGCGCGGATGATCACGGAGGCAGCGATCCCGGCCACGGTTCCCAAGGAATTTTTAGGTCCACCAGTGGGCTTTAATCCCACTTTAGTGATGTTTTTTGCCGCATTTGCGATCGCCATTCTATCCACTTGGGGCTACTTTCAGGGTCACTGGCCGGGCTGGGTCTCATTTGTGGCCAATATGCTGGCCTTGCACCTCATGGGCACAGTAATCCACGATGCCTCCCACAATGTTGCCCACAGTAACCGCATCATGAATGCAATTATGGGTCATGGCAGTGCCCTGATGTTGGGCTTTGTTTTCCCTGTCTTTACGCGGGTGCACATGCAGCACCATGCCCATGTCAATGATCCCGAAAACGATCCCGACCATTATGTTTCCAAAGGGGGTCCCCTGTGGCTAATCGCGCCCCGCTTTTTCTACCACGAGGTTTTCTTTTTTAAGCGGCAGCTTTGGCGGAAGTACGAACTCCTAGAGTGGTTTCTCAGTCGCTTGACGCTGGTGGGCATTGTCACCTTTGCGGCGCTTAATGGCTATTTAGACTACGTGCTCAACTATTGGTTTTTGCCCGCTGGGGTGGTGGGTCTGATGTTGGGGCTATTTTTTGACTATTTTCCCCATCGTCCCCATACCGAGCGCGATCGCTGGCACAATGCGCGGGTCTATCCCAGTCGCCTCCTGAACATTCTCATTTTTGGCCAAAACTATCACCTCATCCATCACCTCTGGCCGAATATTCCTTGGTACAAAGTGCAGCCGGCCTACTACGCCGTTAAACCGCTTCTCGATGCCCACGGCTGCAAACAAACCCTTGGTATATTGGAACCAGGGAATTTCTTGCCCTTTCTCTATGATGCTTTGGTGGGTTTGCATTTCCATCGCCCTCGTTCTTCCTGAGGTGAATCTCCGATATGCTGGCTGACGCTGCGGGCGATCGCCCCCCTGTGGTGGCGGTTGAGAACTTACAAAAGTCCTACCGTAGCGGATTTTGGCTGCGGACGGTGCTCACGCCCCTCAAGTCTGTCTCGCTGCAAGTGCACCAAGGGGAAACCTTTGGCCTGCTGGGACCCAATGGTGCCGGTAAAACCACCCTGCTGAAGATTCTCTTGGGGCTAGTGCAACCCAGTGCAGGGCAGGGTACGCTGCTGGGACATCCCTTGGGCGATCGCGCTGTGCGACAGCGGATTGGCTACCTGCCGGAAAATCCCTACTTTTACGACTATTTAACCGCTTGGGAGTTTCTAGAGTTTACGGCGGGACTCTTTGGCCTCAGTGCTGCCACCCGCAAGGAACGCATTCCTCTGCTGTTGGAAATGGTGGGCCTCAACCTCAAGGATGCCCGCAAAAAGCAAATGCGCCGCTACTCGAAGGGGATGGTGCAGCGGGTAGGATTGGCGCAAGCCCTGATTAACGATCCCGAAGTGGTCTTTTTGGACGAACCCATGTCGGGTCTCGACCCCCTTGGCCGCTACCAAATTCGCGAGATCATTCTTTCCTTAAAACAGCAGGGCAAGACGATCTTCTTTAATAGCCATGTGCTGGCGGATGTCGAGGCCATTTGCGATCGCATTGGTATTTTGGCGCAAGGGCAATTGATTTGCGCAGGCGGTGTGGATGAACTCCTTGGCAGTAGCGAAGCTTATCACGTGGTGGGCAAAGGCGGTCATGTGGATGGCCTTCAGGAATGGCTCTATTCCTTAGAAATTCAGGGCGATCGCTGGCAAGGCGTGATCAAAATTCCCCTCCAACGCTTCCTCACCCTCGTTGAAGAGATGGGCGGCAAAATCCTCCAACTGCGCCTTGCGCGCCCCACCCTCGAAGAGTTTTTTGTCGAACAACTGCGTCAACAGGGGATTCAAGTGACCCATTAGGGAGCTTGGGATAGCGACAATCCGTCTGAAGCTCTAGTGATCTAAGGGTTGATTCATGCTGAACTGGCGCCGTTTTCTCTGGTTGAGTTGCTTGGCCGCTCTTTTAGTGGTTGCCTGTGGTACCTCTGCCTCTTCTGTGGCCACTGATGCCCTCAGCCAGCAAATTGAGCAATTGCGACAGGCGCCCCTCACCGTCGTTGTTGAGAATGGCCAAGGCCGTCCGATTCCCCATGCCCGCATCCAACTGCTGCAGCAAAGCCATG
The DNA here is from genome assembly GCF_031460975.1 of Thermosynechococcus sp. HY213. Classification (NCBI taxonomy): domain Bacteria; kingdom Bacillati; phylum Cyanobacteriota; class Cyanophyceae; order Acaryochloridales; family Thermosynechococcaceae; genus Thermosynechococcus; species Thermosynechococcus sp. HY213. Next base: position 23,443 of record NZ_JAVKVB010000012.1, read on the forward strand.
CCTTTCCCTTTGGCATTGCCCTTGACACCGAGATGTTTCGCCCCTCCCCACCCGCGGCTGCGCCTTGGTACAAACAAACGGCTCAGGCAAACTTCAATGCGGCGGTTCATGAAAATGCCCTCAAGTGGTATCAATTGGAGCCAGAGCAGGGCAAGCTGGACTTTACCATGGCTGACACCATTTTCAGCTGGGTGCAGGCCCAAGGCTGGCCAATGCGGGGGCATACCCTTTTTTGGGAAGTAGAGCAGTTTAATCCCCCATGGCTGAAAACACTGCCACCAGAGCAATTGCGCGCAGCGGTGAAAAACCATGCCATTGCCGTGTGTCGCCACTATCGCGGTCGGATCAACGAATTTGATGTCAACAATGAGATGCTCCATGGCAATTTTTTCCGCAGTCGCTTGGGTGAGGGCATTGTCAAAGAGATGTTTGCATGGTGCCGTGAGGGCAATCCCGATGCGATTCTCTATGTCAACGACTACGGCATCATTGAGGGCGATCGCCTGAATGACTATGTTGAGCAGATTCGTCGTCTCTTGGCGCAAGGGGTTCCCCTTGGCGGGATCGGTATTCAAGCCCATCTGGAATATCCCTTGGATGAGGCCAAAATGCAGCGTGCCCTCGATACCCTCGCCCAGTTCAATCTGCCCTTGAAAATTACCGAAGTGAGTGTGAGTTTGGCGGACGAACAACAGCAGGCCCAGACCCTGCGCCAAATTTACCGCATTGGTTTTGCCCACCCCGCAGTCAAGGAAATTTTGCTTTGGGGCTTTTGGGCGGGGAACCATTGGCGTCCCCAAGCCGGACTCTATCGCCAAGACTTTTCCGCCAAGCCAGCGGCGATCGCCTACCGCAAACTCCTTTTTGAGGACTGGTGGACAAGGGTGACGGGTCAAACCAATGCCCAAGGCCAATGGCAAGGACGCGGCTATCTTGGTCGGTATCGCCTAACAGTGACAGCCCAAGGCCAAACCCGCACACAGGAGTTGACACTGCCTCAAGGGGGGAAAACCGTCACCGTTCGGCTATGAGCCTAGCCCCGCATCGCCGCCATCAAGAGGGACAGCCAACCCAAGGGATTGCCGCCAGCGTAAATGTCCATGACCGCCTGCGCCAGTTGGGGTAGGCTGCGATGGCCATAGAACCAAGGGGGCGTGACCGGTAACTGGAAGGGAACACGAACCACGGCTTTTTCGGGATAGTCAAACAGGAAGCTATTGTGAACCACGCCCACCCCAGAACCAATGGCCGCTGGTGTATGTCCAGGAAAGGCTCCCCAAGGGGTACAGCCCAACCCATAGGCCAAGGAAACCCATGCATTGATGGCAATAGAACCATAGCGCAGTTGGGCGATCGCCTGTTCCAGCACGTCTGCATAGCTGGCCTCAGTACGCGGATCAACGATTAGACTACAGCCGAGGGTACCCCAGAGCCACTCATTGACAAAGGGCACGGCAGTGGTGAGGTAGGCGGCGGCATCGCTAACGGGCAATTGCACCTCTGCCAACAGACCACAGAAGACCTCCTCTTGGAAAATGCGGGGATTGGCCGTGGGGGTGAGGCCTTCAATCAGGGTCCAGGGAATCGTGCCTTCGACAGCGGGACTCAGCACTGTGGCTTGGGGATAATCCGCCAGAAACGACTCATAGCGGGCGATCGCGCCCGGATAATAGGCAGGGCGAGGGGGAATCGCTTGCAGTTGTGCCTTCAGGGTGTTGAGGAATGCCTCTCGCTGCGGCCATCCCGCAGCCGTGACGAGGATTTGCGCCCCAATGCAGTTAAAGCTGGCGTTATGGACAAGGGCACTGGCCACTTGGCGGGCTTGGTAGGTCAGTTCTGCTGCTGTCCATTCGCCGGGAACGATCAACAGGGGAGTGACATTTCCCAATTCTGCTGTCACGGGTTTGGTTAGCTTCCGTTGTTGGCGGGCTTTGCGGATGGCCTGTTCTGCAGCGGTTTCCCCCCAAACTAGACGATTGTAGGTGTGGTGGGACCCAGTAATATGAATGTGCTGCGTCAATGGATGATGGCAGAGGGCTTCCCCTAGGGCGGCATCTCCTTCCACAATCTCAAGGAAACCCGCCTCAATTAAGGGCGCACAAATCTTGCGAAAACACTCCGTCAAGGGCGCCAAGAGGGGATTCATCTTCAGTAGTGCCACTCGATTGGCCGCCACCAGTTGATAGAGGGCATCCGCCAAGCACAATGATGTGATATTGCCCGCCCCCAGCACCACAGCGACCCCCGGCGGCGGTGGGTTACGGTAAGCACTGCCCTGACTTGGGGGTTGATCGGGTTGGAGCCAAACTTCAGCTTTCACCCCAAACCAAAGTAAACGCTCTTGCCAATTGCGCGGCAGAATGTCAGCGATCGCCTGACCACTGGGGGCAGTTCGCCAGCGCGGCACTGGAGGAGTTGCCTCGTGACGCAAGGCATGGAGATAGTGATCGAGCTTGAGAATTAAGCCCAAAGGGCCTGTTGTCCATTCTTCCCCTGCCCAAACCCCCTGGGGGTCAATACCTTTGATTTGACAGGCCAAGGTCACCCATTCTGGAGCATGGCGACGGGCAAGGGTCTTCATGGCTTGAAGATAGCCCATGCGCTCTCGCGGTGCGAGGCATTGCCAGCGGCTGGCCTGCTGATGGAGGCGTTCCAGTTCGGGAATGGTGGTTGTTGAGAGTGTCATAAAAGGTGGTTGATTTTCTCCTGTGGGCATGGTTTGACAGCGGTGCCGGTGTACTGTTGTCGTCAATACTCCTCTGCCAAGAAACTCAATCGCGATCGCCAGCCCGCTGCGCTACATTAAAAAATTATGAACGATGCAAGGGAGGTAAGGCGTGATTCGTCCCGACAGCGAAGTCATTTTAGAAGTTCGAGAGTTAACGGCCAGTGTGGAGGACACCCCCATTCTCAAAGGCCTGAACTTGACGATTCGCGCTGGGGAAATTCACGCCATCATGGGGCCCAATGGCTCCGGCAAAAGCACCTTCTCCAAAATTCTCGCGGGTCATCCCGACTACACCGTAACTGGTGGCGAAGTGCTCTACAAAGGCAAGAATCTCTTGGACTTGCCCCCTGAAGAGCGTGCCCGTGAAGGCGTCTTTTTGGCGTTTCAATACCCCCTTGAAATTCCGGGGGTGAGCAATCTCGACTTTTTGCGGGTGGCCTACAACGCCAAGCGCAAGCATCAAGGTCTCGAGGAACTGGATGCCTTTGACTTTGATGATCTCGTGCGACAGAAAATTGAACTGGTGAAGTTGGATGAAGGCTTCCTCAATCGCGGGGTGAATGAGGGCTTCTCTGGCGGCGAGAAAAAGCGCAACGAAATTCTGCAAATGGCTCTGCTGGAGCCGACTCTAGCCATTCTCGATGAAACCGACTCTGGGCTTGATATTGATGCCCTGCGCATTGTTGCCAATGGGGTCAACCAACTGACTCGTCCCGATAACTGCATTCTCCTGATTACCCACTATCAACGGCTGCTGGACTACATCGTGCCTGACTATGTCCATGTGATGGAGGGGGGTCGGATTATCCTCACAGGGTCGAAGGAACTGGCCCTAGAACTGGAAGCGCGCGGTTATGACTGGGTTCGCGAAGAGGAGGGGGCTGTATCATGACCATTACAGTCAACGCCAATTCCGATCAAGCGGATCTGCCCAAGGCCAGTCGCACGAATGAACTCAATGATCTATTGAACTGCGCACCGCCCCCGCGCCATGCTGAGTTAGAATCCCTGCGGCAAGCGGCCCGCGATCGCCTCCATGAGCAAACCTTGCCCACCCCCCGCGATGAGGATTGGCGCTTTACGGATTTATCGGCTGTACGGACGCGATCCTTCCAAGCCCCCATTGCCCCCCTCAATCCAGAAATTGTTGCCGAAGTGCGGCATCTGCTGTGCGAGCGCAGCTTTCCAACCGTTGCCCAAATTGTTCTGATTGATGGCTATTTTTGCGGAGAACTCTCCCGTGTGAATGCCGCTGGGGTTGAGCTATTGCCCCCTTCCCTACCAGCGATCGCGCCCCCAGAGGTCTTTAGTGATCTCAATACCGCCATGCTTGCGGATCGGGTTTGTCTGCGTCTATCGGGGACTCTCCCTGAACCTGTGGAGGTGTTCTGTGTCAGTAGTCGGCAGCAGCAGAGCGTTGTTTCACCGCGCCTCTCGGTTGAAGTGGCTGCCCACGGTCAAGCTACCCTAATTGAACGCTTTTTGTCCCTCACGGGCGATCAACAGTTCACCAACAGTGTCACGGAACTCTCCCTAGGCGCCAGTGCCCGCCTGCGCCATGTGCGGATTCAACACCAATCACCAACGGCGATTCACATTGGCTGTACAGCGGTGTGCCAAGCCCAAGACAGTGACTACGAGGGGCACGCCGTTGATTTGGGGGGATGCTTGAGCCGCCACAATTGGCAGGTGCAGATCCAAGGCAGTGGCAGCCAGACAATCCTGAAGGGACTGGCGATCGCCATGGATAGCCAAATTATGGACACCCACTCGGCAGTGTTCTTTAATGCTCCCCATAGCGGCAGTGAACAGATTCACAAGTGCATTCTTGGCGATCGCGCCCACGGCATTTTTAATGGCCGTATTGTTGTGCCACAGGTTGCCCAACTAACCGATGCCAGTCAACTGAACCGCACCCTGCTGCTTTCGGACAAAGCGCGTATTGATACCAAGCCTCAATTGGAGATTGTTGCCGACAACGTCAAGTGCTCCCATGGTGCCACGGTGAGTCAACTGGCCAGCGAGGATCTGTTCTATCTGCGCAGTCGGGGTCTAGAGGTGAGCCAAGCGCAGGATTTGCTGGTCAAGGCCTTTGCCCTTGAACAAATGACGGATCTTCAACCCGAGCCCCTGCAGCAGGAAGTGGAAGCGGCGCTCTTGGCTAAGCTACACTAACCCCTGTTCTTTGGGCAGCATGAATCTTGGCCAAGAAGAATCAGGTGGCGATCGCGCCCCCAGCGGAGCTGCTGTTGCTGACGCAGTTGGTGGAGCAAGCGGGTTACGGTTACCCGAGTAATGCCTGTGTAGCGGGACAGTTGGGCATGGGTGAGCCGCACAGGGAGACGAACACCCGCGGGGGTGCTGACGCCAATCATTTGCCCCAAAACCACTAAAACTTCATACAATCGCTGCACAGCAGTGGGATAATGACCGGCCTTCAGTAACAGATCACTGTAGTACTGCCGATACTGTTGCCCCTCGCAAATGAGGCGTGGTAAGTGGGCAGATGCGTGTACCTCAGCGGCCGTAAATGAGAGGAGGCGACTTGGGCTTAGCGCCTGTATTTCATAGCAAAGATCAGGGGAGCCACAAACGGCCATTCCCGCCGTCCCTAACCCAATAAAACAGAGGTTGCCGTCGCTGTCGACGAGGTTGATCTCAATAATCCCTGTTTGAATCAGCCAAACACGCTCCCGCAGCACGAGGGATGCATTGCGGCCTAGCTCAAAAGCTGGGTAGGCTTTCGCCACAGTTGTGGCTGGATCAATAGGTGTGTAGAGGGGGACGGACATCATTCCCATACCCAAAAACGGAATGATTACTATTATCAAAATTCAAAAGAGAGGCAACCCCGCATTCACTGAGTTGCCCCAAAACCGTCTAGAGACCAAACTCTTGCTTGAGTTGTGCGACCCACTGCTGAACGCGTTGATCCGTAAGATCGGACTGGTTGTCTTCATCAATGAGTAGACCCACAAACCGATCTCCCCGCAGCGCTTGGGAGGCATTGAATTCATACCCCGCCGTTGACCAGTATCCTACCGTCTCACCACCCCGTTCACTAATTTTTGCCTCAAGAATACCAATGGCATCGCCAAAGTTGTCAGCATAGCCCACTTGATCTCCTGCGCCAAAGTAGGCCACTTTTTTGCCAGTGAAATCAATGCTGTCTAGCTCCTCGTAAAAGCCCTCCCAGTCGGCTTGAAGTTCGCCCACATTCCACGTTGGACAGCCGATAATCAGACGATCGTAGGCCTCAAAGTCAGAGGGACTTGCTGATGCTATATCATGCAGTTCTACCACCGCAGCATTGGCAAAGGCGGACTGGATTTTCTCTGCAATCATCTGGGTGTTGCCAGTTTGGGTTCCATAAAATAAGCCAATTGTTGCCATCGATAACATCCTCGTAAATTTTTGCTGGCGTTCTCCTAGGATGTTCTGGGGCGATCGGCAGGATTGGGGAGCCTGTGAACACTGTCGTGCTCCCCTATTTATTATTGCAAATTTATTTCAACTGGAAACCTGTTTTAGAAGACTCGCTGTTGATCGTCCAAAAATTTCGAGCCTCTGTTCAGCACCGATTGTGCCCTCAATGGAGTCGTCGTAGTTGGCAATCAAAGCTCCCTTGTACTGAAGCAGCTATGGTCAAGAGGCCAACCAAGGGCAGAAGGTTCTTAGGAATCTGAGTAAGCGATCCCCACCATCTAGGCGGTGCTGCTGGCGAGATCACCCGAAGCGCTTACCGCGCATTTTCCAGCCCGTTAAAAACATCAGGAGCAAGACGCCACTGAGCGCCAAGATGTAGAGAGGCTTGAAGACGACACCCAAATAGGCTCCTTCATGGATCTGGAGTAAGACAGCCAGCTGCTGTTTTGGCAAATGCAGCCACTGTTGACTCAAGTGGTAAGCAACTCCTGTGATGGCACTCACCAAAAGCGGCAGCAAGACAACAATAGCTCCATACTGATGGATGAGTCTCAGGCTGCTGCTTGGCTGAGCCAGCCGGTGGTACTGCTTGAGTCGTCTGGGATTGATTAACCTAAAACCACTGACGGTCAGTACGACCACCCCTAAGCCCAAGCAGAGCACATAGAGCAAACTGAAGGACTCCCCCAAAAAGGCGCCCGTATGGATTGTCATCATCAATTTGCCAAAGTCTTTGGATAGTCCTAACCAACTGCGACCCAACCGATAGGCCAAGCCTGTCCACATCGTTAACCCCAAGGGCAGCCACAGCGCGATCGCGACTTGACGATGCAGTTGACGTATTTTCATTCTCACCCGTCTCCATTCAACTCAGTAGATTCCTGAAAGGAATACCTTGGCTTAAACATCTGCCCATTTGCGCAGTAAATTGGCGTGCACCTTGCAGAGCAGGTCAAACTCAATGGTTTTCCCCTGTTTTTCAAAAATGCTGCGGCGAACAGTATCCAGTTCAAACAGCAGTTCTCGTTCCAAAGGATCGCGAATTAAACTTTGCACCCATGTGACTGCTACAAGGCGAACACCCTGACTCACTGGTTCCACTCGATGCAAAAAGATGGCTGGATACGCAATCATTGAGCCCGCAGGCAACCTAAAGGACTGTTCGCCCAAACTGGTATCGAGAACCAAGGCTCCCCCTTCATAGGTACAAGGATCACTCAGAAAGAGGGTGAGGGACACATCAGAGCGACTTAACTGCTCACCGCTACCCATTAGGGCATTATCCATGTGGCTGCCATAGACCATGCCGGGTTCGTAGCGGCTAAAAAGGATGGGACGGATGACCTTAGGTTGTACATAGGCTTGGAAGAGATGATTTCTTGTTAAGGCTGCAAGCACGATTTCTGAAGCCAGCGCATACGCCTCACTGTCTTGCGCCAATTGTTGATTGTCTTTAACCGTTCTTGCATAGAGCCCGGCAGTCAATTTGCCATCTACAAAGACCCCTGACTCAAGGATGGCATTTAGGCGATGCAGTTCTTCAGAGGTTAAGACTTGATGGACTTGCAGTAGCATTGGCTTGCTTTCCTAGGGACTGACCCATAAAGACAACAACTTGGGGGGAGGAAAAACAAGGTTGACATCCTCCCCGGCCTGAAGGTTGTAGATTCCTCACCTCGGAATTCGGACTTCCTGCTCTAACTTTACGAATGGGAATAGGACCACCAGCGTCGGCGTCGATAACGACCCTCTCCACCTTCCTCGCCTTCGCCCCATTCACCTCCTTCGGCCATCAGGTAAATGCTGGAGCCAATGGTTCGGTTTTTCGTAGCAGCGACAGCAGAAGCACTGGCAGCCGGCGCTGGGAACTCATAGGACACCCCTCCCTCTTCATTACCGGCACTGAGATTGCTGCAACTCGCCATTGTGCTTGCCAATCCTAGGGAGACAAATAGGCAGAGGGCTTTTGAACCGTAACTATTCATAGGTTGCTCCTTGTTCAATGGGCTTTTACCCCATGATTGTGCTCAAGAAAAGTAACAATCTAGGGAAGGTTGCTGTACTTAGGAGCGGGCGAGGAGCTTGACTGTAAAGGTGGTTCCCTGATGCCGCTGACTCTGGACGTCTACCGTGCCCCCATAGTGCTCAACCAGCGCCTTCACCACTGCTAAACCTAACCCTGAGCCTTGGGCATGGTACAACTGTGCCTCCTGAGAACGCCAAAAGCGATTAAACACTTGGCAGATGTCTTCGGGAGGAATACCGATGCCAGTATCCTGAACCTCAACAATCGCAAACGCCCCCCTTTTTTTGAGGTTAATGGTTACAGCCCCATGGCTAGGGGTATAGTGAAGCGCATTATCCAAAAGATTGCTAAAAATCTCATAAATTTGTTCAGGATTGCCATAGACATAGGCATTGGTATCACAGTGATAGGTCAGATGAATCTGTTTTTTCTTAGCGCGATCGTACTGTAGCTCAACGAGTGACTCCAATAGCTCATCCAAGTCAACATTGACCCATTGACTCTGATCAAGTTTATGATGATCCATACGCGCTAGAAGCAATAGCTGATTGATCAAGGTATTCATCTGGTAACAGGCGGATAAAATTACTTTGAATTTATTTGATTGGGATGGTTCAAGATTCTTGGAGTATTGCTCTAGCAAGGAAATCGAAGATTGAATTGCCGTTAGGGGATGTCGCAATTGATGGGAGGCATCTGCAGTGAATTGTTTTAATTGATTGAGTGAAATGAGAATCGGTTGAAGACTTTGATTAGTTAACCAAAATGCTGCCAAAAGCGTAATCATACTAATGCCGAGGATATTCAATAGAAAGATAGATTTTAAGTATTCTAGCTCCCGATCTAACTCAGCGGTTGATTCTATGACACAGACATAGCCAATGGCTTGGCGATGAGGCTCCATTTTGTTTGCTCTGGCATATACCGGCAGAAAGAAATAGCGATATTGATCTTCTTTGACAATTGTTCCAGCGTCAGAAAGATGATTCGGTATACTCACTTTGTCCATCCTTCTGCCTTCATAAACAATTAATTTCTTATCCTTGTCATACCATTGAACACTCTGAGAAAAATGACTGGGGAAGTTTGTCATGACTTCATAGACAGACTCAAAATAATACTTGCCCATTAATTGAGAAACTGTAATTGGTTGCAAGTCTCCTGAAACATTTTTAGGAACATACCCTTTATATTTTGGTTCTTTCTTTAACTCTTCATACTCGTGCTGCAGGATTTCCAAGATATTTGCAGACTGGGTGCCTACTTCTTTTAGATGATCGTCGAGTTGATTGTAGCGGTGATAAACAATCAGAGAGTAAATTGAGAATGAAGAGATAGATAAAATTCCAGTAATCACCAAAAAGTATATAAAAAACAGGCGATGCCGCAGATTGCTAACTCGGCGATTCAAAGTTGGGATTAAGCCGATAGCCAAAACCATAGACAGTTTCAATAAAATTAGGAGGAGCCCCGCCTGCGTTTAGTTTGTGCCGCAGTCTCTTTAAGTGTACTTTAACGGCTTCTTCCCCTGGCACTTCCTCTAATGACCACGCATGATCGATAATTGCTGAGCGGCTAAGGATGCGACTGCCGTTACGCAACAACACCTCCAAAATGGCATACTCTTTGGGGGTCAGCTGGAGCTCTTGGTTGTTATAGGTGACTTTGGCTTTGTCTAGATACAGGGTGAGGGCGCCCCACCTAAGAACAGAGGAAAATGGTAACGACTGACGCCTCAGTAGGGCACGTACCCTGGCCAACAGTTCAGCCAGATCAAAGGGCTTGACTAGGTAGTCATCGGCGCCGGCATCAAGACCCATGACTTTGTCAGTACTGGTGTCTCGAGCCGTTAGGATCAAAATAGGCAGCTGGTAGGCTCTCTGGCGAAGGATTTGGCACAGTCTTAGGCCGTCCATGCGCGGTAAGCCCAGATCTAAAATCAGTAGGTCAAAGGCAGTGGCCTCTAAATACTCAAGAGCTGATTCGGCATCATGTACCACTTCAGGGGTGTAGCGCTGATGGGCTAGGGATTCGGCAATTAAGTTGGCGATGGTTTGATCGTCTTCAACAATTAAAATTTTCATTAAGGCCGGCGGCGTGGGGACACCCCTGTGTTCGTTGCCCAGCTGTAGGACTAGGTGGTGTACTCGGCATTAATTTTAACGTAATCATAGCTGAGATCACAGCCCCAAGCGACACCTCGACCACTGCCATGACCAATACTGACTTCAATCACCACCGGCTGTTCGAGGGACTGCTGGCCACTGGGATCGCTACTAGCGGCGGCTTGATTGACTAAGTAGGCATTGGCAGCGGCGCGATCGAAGGGTAAGGGTTGACCTTGGCGCATCATGGCAATTCCCCCAAGGGAAATGGCCAGATTACTGGCATCAAAGGGCACCCCAGCGCGGCCAGCAGCGGCGGCAATGCGTCCCCAGTTGGGATCCCGTCCATAGATGGCTGATTTGACGAGCATTGAACCCGCAATGGTTCTGGCCACTTGACGGGCAGCGGCATCATCACTGGCACCACTCACCTGAACTTCAATGAGACAGGTCGCCCCCTCGCCATCACGGGCGATCGCCTTGGCTAAATGGACACAGACCGCCGTTAACATTTCCTCAAGGCGGCTGGCTGCTGCGCCCGGCGCCGTAATCGCAGGGGTGCGCGATTGTCCATTGGCCAAAGCAATCACACTGTCATTGGTGCTGGTATCGCCATCAACGGTAATTTGATTGAAGGAGCGATCGCAGGCACGTTGCAGCATCTCCTGCCACAGAGGGGGCGACACAGCAGCATCACAGGTAATAAAGGCCAGCATCGTCGCCAGATTCGGGTGAATCATCCCTGACCCCTTGGCCATGCCACCAATGCGAATGGGCTGCCCCTCCCACTCGGCTTCGAGGGCAATTTGCTTGGGCACCAAGTCTGTGGTCATAATTGCCCGCGCCGCGGCATCTCCACCTGCATCACTCAAGTTCGCTGTCAGTGTCGGTAGAGCTTGGCGCATTTTCTCAAGAGGAATGGGTTGACCAATGACCCCCGTCGAAGCCACGAGCACCATCTCTGGACTTACCCCCAAGGCCGTTGCCACCATATCTGCTTGGGCGAAAACCGCCTGCCAGCCCTGTTCTCCCGTAGCCGCATTGGCCTGACCGGAATTACACAAAATCGCCTGCGCTGTTCCCTTCGTTTGTAACCGCTGACGACAGTAGGTGACAGGTGCCGCACACATGTGGTTTGTCGTAAATACCCCAGCGGCGATCGCCGGCACATCGGAAACAATCAAGGCCAAATCCAGTGCCCCCGAAGCCTTCAGTCCTGCCGCAATGCCCGCAGCTCGATAGCCTTTGGCGGCAGTCACACCACCCGTAATCTGTTGCCAGTGGCTCATAGCGTCGTCAATAAGAGAATCGTTGCGATTATATCAAGGGTCTTTCCCAAAACAGCCACTATTAACGGTTTTTGCAGAAGTCTAGGGGAAAATACGACTCAAGGGGAGCCGTTGTTCAGTGATCGGCAGGGCGATCGCTCCCGTCGCGGGCACAATTCGCCGATTCAAATACCCAAAGGTTGTCGGTGTAATTTGCGCTGGTTCACTATAGGCTTCGAGAGTGCGATCCACCAAGTTAAAAAGCCAGTAGTGGGGAATCCCTGCCTCGGCATAGAGCATCAATTTCACAGCGCGATCGTACTCTAGGGAAGAGTCCGCCACCTCAATTAGCAATTGCACTGCCGCTGCTGTCGGATGCGCCGTGGCGTAATCATCCTCCCGATTGTCAACAAGGGTAATGTCTGGCTCAGGTTCACTGTGATCTGCAATTACAATCGGCGATTGACAGCGTAGGGTTGCCCGCTCACCCACCATTGGCATTAAGACCCGCAGGAGTCGGGTGATACAGGTTTCGTGGGCTGTCCCCTTAGCCGCCATCTTAATCAGTTCCCCCCGCACTAATTCGATGGGATCATCCTCGCCCAAAAAGCCGAGTTCAGCTAAACGGTGATAGTCCTCAATGCGGAAGTGCAGCGGGGATGGTGTTAATGTGCGAGTCGTCGGGTTCATGATTGTTTAGCCCGTATTGCGCATACCTGCCGCCACACCATTGATCGTCAAGAGAGCGCCCCGCAGCAACTCACCCCGGCCATAGCGGGAGCGGAGAATCGCCCCAGAGGTGGTTTGGCTGTTGTGCTGGCGTAGCCGTTTCAGGAGAGATACTTGCAGGAACCCCAAGGGAACAATGGTGCGATTGCGCAGTTGCACCGATCGCTGCAGGGCGGGATCGCCATCGAGCAGCCGCTGATGGCCAGTAATCGTGAGCACCAATTCCGTGGTCAGGCGATGTTCCTGAGCAATCTGATCGTAGAGGCGGAAAAAGGCTTCACGGTTTTGGGGTTGGCTGAGTTCTTGGACATAGTAGCGGGCAATCTCTAGATCCACTTTGGCAAGGGTCATCTCAACTTTGGAGATCACCATGCGGAAAAAGGGCCATTTGTAGTAGAAGTAGCGCAACAGGGAGAGATGCTCAGCGGGTTTTTCCTCAAGGAATTCCTTCAGGGCAGTGCCCACACCATACCAAGCCGGCAGCAGGAAACGGGTTTGCGTCCAACTAAAGACCCAAGGAATTGCCCGCAAACTCTCAAGGGTTTTCTTACCTCCCCGCCGCGTGGGTCGGGAGCTAATTTGCAGTTGGCTAATTTCTTGAATCGGAGTAACTTCGTTAAAGAATTCAATGAATTCTGGCTGCTCATAGATGAGATGGCGATAGCATTGGCGCGATCGCGTGGCCAACTCCTCCATAATCTCGTGCCAAGGCTCAATTTCATCAATACTACTGCGCAGCAAACTCGCTTGGATCACCGCTGTCGCCACTGTTTCGAGGTTAAAGAGCGCCAATTCCGGCAACGAGTATTTAGAAGCCAGCACCTCGCCCTGCTCCGTAATCTTGATTCGTCCTTTGATCGTTTGCTCTGGCTGTGCCAAAATGGCTGCGTAGGCAGGCCCACCCCCCCGTCCCACAGAGCCACCCCGGCCGTGGAAAATCCGCAGTTGGAAGCCAAAGTTTTCCGCAATTTTTTGTAGCCGTTGCTGTGCTTTATAAATTTCCCAGTTGCTGCTGAGGAAGCCCGAATCTTTGTTGCTGTCGGAATACCCCAGCATCACTTCCTGTAAAAAGGGAGTGCTATGACTGCCTAGATAGCTGTGGCAAAAGGGGAGAGAAAATAATTCCGTCAACACCGCTGGGGCGTGCTTGAGATCCTCAACGGTTTCAAACAAGGGAATGGCCTGAAGGGTACTTGTCCCGGTGGCTGGGTCGAATAGCCCCGCCTCCTTGGCAAAGAGGAGCACCTCCAACAGATCGCTGACCTCGTGGCTCATGCTGATGATGTAGGTATTGCACAAATCCGTGCCAAACTCTTGCTGAAGTTGCCGCACCATGCGGAACGTTTCAATGATTTCATTGGTGCGATCGCTAAAGGGGAGTTCCCCCGGAATCAAGGGGCGACGGGTTGAGAGTTCACTGAGGAGCCAGCGAGTGCGTTCCGTTTCCGACAATTCCGTATAGGGACAGGGGAGAATGCCCAAATAGGCGGTAATTTCATTAAGCGCCTCAGCGTGACAGGTGCTTTCTTGGCGAATATCCAAGGCTGCCAAATTAAAGCCAAAAACCTCGACTTGGCAAATCAAATCATCCAGTTCGCGGCAGGCCAGTCCCGTTTCCTTGAGGTTGCGCTGAATTAGCAGCAGCTCCGCTAAAAAATCTTGACCATGGCGATAAAATTGACCGCTGTTGAGATCTTCGGCCTCATGGCGGCGAATACAGTAGGTTTGCAGCGCTCGGTTGCGATCGCGGGTATTTTGCAGCCGTTTGAGCACATAGGTGAGTTTCAGACGGTAGGGTTCCTGCCGATAGCGCACGGCATACTGGTCATAGACGCTAGGGAGTTGCCGTTGATCCTGCTCAAGGGAATCCAGTAAATCCGGCAGCACATCACACCAGTGCAGGGACAAACTCAGCAGATTGATCAACCGCTCAACGGACTTAATATATTCCTCAAGAACTAGGTTGCGCTGATAGCAGGCGGTTTGCCACGTTACTTCTGGTTTGACGTAGGGATTGCCATCGCGATCGCCCCCCACCCAAGAGCCAAAGCGACAGAAGCTGCAGCGGGGTGGCTGTAGCTGGGGAAAGGTTTCCTGTAGGGCTTGCCCAAGGCGGCGATAGAGCTTGGGAATAACAGCAAAAATCACCTCCTTAAAGTAGTGCAGGGTGTATTCCACCTCGTCGAGCACTTCGGGCTTAAATTGGTGCAGCTCATCGGTGCGCCACCAGAGGCGAATTTCCTCCATCAGTTGTGCCCGCAGGGTTTGGGCATCCCAATCCGTCAGGTGCGGAGAAGCCCCCTCTAGCACATCCAGTTGCTCGAGTAAGCGGGCAACCCGCCGCTGCTTATCACGAATCGTTTGCCGCACAATCTCTGTCGGGTGAGCGGTGAAGACCAGCTTAATGTCCAGTTGATCCAGCAGCTTTTGAATATGGCGCGGCGGTACATTCAGTGTATGCAGCCGCGGAAAAAGCCAAGCAAAGGAACCATACTGCTGAGTGGCGGGAATGGCTTCGTAGAGACTATGCTCTAGGCGTTCACTCGGTCCACTGCGCACATCCGTTGCATTGGCAGCATGATGGGGCAAGGGAAAGCCTTCACCACTGACACCGGAAATCGGTTCACTCATGACACTGCGGCGGCACAGTCCCTCTTGGGCAGCTCGTTCGCGATTGTATTGTTGCTCGTAGTGCTGCTCGACAATGTTGATAATTTGAAAGTAGAGGTTAAAAGCACGCGCTGCTCTGATCGCTTGATTAAGTTCGAGGGATTCAATGACCTTCAGCAGTTCCCCTTCTGGGGCATGGAGCGCATGGCCTTCTGGCGAAGAGAGAGCACCCAAGCGCCGCAATAGATCAACCAATTCTTGACCGGATTCTGCCGCCAAGACATCTACCAAGACCTCTTCCACCAGTCGCAAACGTGCCTGTAGGGTGCGGGCTGCTAAACTTTCACTTTCAATCAAGCGATCGCGATTGGTCGCATCGAGGACTGATGTCATATTTACCCCAGTCTGCAAAGATAATACTCCCTACTTTACCCAATCCTGAGCCAGGGCAGTACAACAATTGATAACAGGCGTATTAAGGATTTGTTAACAGTTCTAATCTTTTTTGCTGCTGAGAATCAGTTCTAGGTGTTGCAAGCGATCGCGCACGCCATAATTCACCAAAGTCATGCTTTGCAGACGTTCCAGCCAGCCGGCACTGATGCCATTGAGATACTGAAGTAGCGGCCAACGCTGGCTCAAGGGAGCAAATAGCTCTGGCCAACGGGCATAGACCAACCCACGAATCCCTTGCCGCTGTCGCAGGAGGTTCTCCGGCAGCCAAGACACCTTTTTGTGCTGGCTAGGGAACAGTACCGATAGGGAGGAGGCCAAGATCAGGCGATCGCCCCGTTGCTCATAGGCCGCGGCCACATCAGAGACCAAGCCTTCACTGGTCTGCGGGTCAAGAATTAATTTCACCCAAGCAGTGACGGGTTCTTTATTCAAGACCAATTGATTCACCTCATAGCCATTGGCGCGGGCAAGATCATCCAATTGTTGCAGCACAGTTGCCGCCTCTGGGGTATTGCGCGTCTGCCACCACCATTGCCACTGTTCATCGCCTTGGCGCCAAAGGGCAAGGCTAAAGCGATCGCTGGCCAAGGGAAAAATTTGCCTCGTCACGTCCAAGGGTATCTCTCCTGTCAAATCCCGCAGCAGTTGGCTGGCAATCTCATCCCCTTGGGGCGTTCTGCCAAAGCGGTAGTCTGCCAAAGCCTTGGTGAGTTGGCTATAGCCCTCTGGCAAGTGGGAACCCGCAACCACCACCGTCGGCAGCGGTTCTTGGGCACGGCGGAACTCAAGGTCAAGGGGATCAGCAGCTAGTGTCGGATCACTGGTGCGGTGCAGCAGCGTTTCCAGATGCAGCTCGTTGTTTTGCGCCTTCACGGCCAACAGCAGGCGATCGTAGGTGGGTGCCAGTTCACGATCCTCACGACTTAGGGATTGCAGGTTGGCATAGTAGAGGGCCGTAGGTTGAGCGTCTAATTGAGATCGCGCCGCTTGATAAAAGCTCAAACCCGCCAGATTGCCATCCCCAGTCACCGCTGACCCCAAGCTAGCGATCATGGTCTCCACATCGGCAGCGAGGAGCAGGCGATCGCCCAGTCGTGCCGTCACCAAATCCTTACCCACTTGGAGGGGGATATTTTGATAGACTTGCGCCTCAAAAGGATGGCTCTGCCAGTAGGTCTCTAAGAAAGCCGTTGCTGCATCTGGCCGCTTCAGGGGCAGAACCCACAACTGCCGCGGGGATGGACACACTTCAGAACAGGGGAACTGGGCAACCGTCACCCCTTCTCCCACCCAAGTACTAACCTCAGACCACGACCAACCCCAATGAGCCAGTTGGGATACCCCAAAACGCTCCCACAAAAAACGCAGCGGATCGCTACTGGGACGTTGATTGAGCTTGAGGACACTCTGGGCTTGGCGGGGGACAAAGATCAGGTCATCGCTATCGGCAGCGAAGGCTGGCTGGCCACAGGTGAGAACCAACCAGCAGAGGATAAAGACCAAAAACGATGACCATAGCGATCGATGGTGCGGTTGCATCAGTGCCCTCAATGTGGCAAGCCAAATTAGCGGTTGGTGACAGTGGCCACATCCCGCGAGGTCAAGCGCTCATAGGTCGCCCGCATTTTCAGCCCCGTCAGCACTTGGAACAGACCTGAACCATTGTCAGAACCCGGATAGTCACGGTGCTTCAGCAGCAGTTCCGTCATTTCACCATAGTGCTTGGTGGAGGTGTTGCTCAGGTGGCTTTCGATGTAGATCAGTTCATCGAGTTTTTCAAAGCGACCGTCCACTTCTAACACCGAAACGGGGTGACCATAGTATTCATCAGGCCCGTAGCTGAGGCGGATGCCCGGATAAGAGCAGGTGAGCTTACGACCGCAGGGAATCCAAGTAATCGTGGAGCCTTCATCAAAAAGATAGACTGGCTCAAAGCCGGGGATGCCTTCCCGTTGCAGCATCCGTACCCGCAGGATATTGCCGACTTTTTCCTCTTTGACCAACTGGGTCGGCAGAATTTGCAAGACCACGTCAGCGTACTGCTTTTGGGGATCGATATAGGCCATGAAGTCGGGGCGACGGGCATTGATGGAGGCAATCACGTCTTCGTAGCTGTGACCCCGCTCGGCCATGTCGCGCTTGATCTTCCAAGCAATTTTTACATCGTCGCTGATGTCGAGATAGACACTAAAGTCAATCAGCGATCGCACCCGTTCATCGTAAAGGGGATGCAGCCCTTCAATCACAATCACGTGGTTGGGATCAACCCTCTCTGGCGGGTCAATCGTCCCCGTTTCGTGGTTGTAGATGGGTTTCATGATTGATTCGCCATTTTTGAGAGCCTTGATCTGCTCATACATCAGATCAAAGTTGTTGGCACGGGGATCAAGAGCCGTAATCCCCGTTTCTTTCCGCTGCTTGCGATCCAGACTGTGATAGTCATCCAAGCAAATCACAGTCATAAACTCTTCGCCAAACAGATCGGCCAGTCGGCGCAAAAACGTTGATTTACCACAGCCGGAGTCTCCAGCAACGCCGATGAGAACCACACGGTCTGGCTTACTGCTCATAGCTGACGATTCCCTTTGCTCGTAGAAGTGGACATCCCCTGATGGGGTGGTTCAGTATTCCCTTACTGATATTACAAGGGTGGTGTCCCTCTGTGATAGTTTTTTGGTCAAAAAGAGGAACATTGCCCTCCATAGGGGGGAGCGGTGGTTGCCCTAGGGAAGCGTTTGGGATACACTAGTAGATTGCGAAAGTTAGTCCTAGGGATCATCATGGCCTGCCCCAAGAAGAAAACCTCGAAGTCCAAGCGCAGTATGCGTCGTGCGGTCTGGAAGCGCCAAGCTGCCCTTCAAGCGCAACGTGCCCTTTCCATTGGCAAGTCTATTTTGACCGAGCGCGCCCAAGGCTTCTACTTCCCTGAAGCTGAAGAAGAAAACGAAGACGAACAGGAGTAATCCATGGCCACTCCCACGGAGCCAAGCCGCACCCCAAAACTGGAAACCCCCAAGTACGGCTTTAATACTTTTGCTGAGCGGATCAATGGTCGTGCTGCTATGGTTGGTCTTGTGGCTCTTTTGTTATGGGAATATTGGACAGGAGAGGGCTTGCTCCACTGGTTGGGCTGGGTCTAGGGGACGCATTTAGCACTTTTTTGCATGATTCCCTACAACCTCAGTGACCCCCGCCTCTTTGGCATTATGGTTGGGGTCATGTTTTTGATGGTGGTCAGCCGCCTCGTTCTGGTGGCCGGCTTTTTTTCGCTTGTATATGTGGTGGCTCGCTGGACGCCCCTGAGGAAACGGCGGGTCAATTTGCGCCCCTACCAGCGGGGACAGTTTTGGCAGGAGTTTGGCTGGTCGTTGGTGACAGCGGCTATTTTTGCGTTGGCGGGGGCGATCGCCGCAGTGATGTGGCAGCGGGGCTGGACAGCGGTTTATCTGGAGTTAAATTCCCTCTGGGACTATATTTACTTTCCCTTGAGTATTGGCCTTGTGCTGCTGCTCCACGAAACCTATTACTATTGGCTCCATCGCTGGATGCACCAACCGAAAATTTATCGCCGTGTCCATCGGGTGCATCACCATAGCATTGTGGCCTCGCCCTGGACGGCCTTTTCCTTTCACCCGTGGGAAGCGCTCCTACAGGCCATTTTCCTGCCGCTGATTATTGTGCTTGTGCCGCTGCACCCCTACGCGATCGTGATTCAGCTCAGCCTGATGACGGTCTCCAGTGTGATCAACCACCTGAATTTAGAGATTTATCCCTGTGGCTTTGCCGAGCATTGGTTGGGGCAGTGGTTGATTGGCGCCACCCACCACAGTTTGCACCATAGTCAGTTTCGCTGTAACTATGGCCTCTATTTCACCTTTTGGGATCGCTGGCTGGGGACAGAGAGCCGCGATTACCTTCCCCTGTTTCGCGATCGCACCCAAGGCTGAAGAAAGAATGAATTCTGCATAGGCCAATTGGCCAAGGCGTAGGACAGTTCGTCTAGTTCAGTGGCAGTGAGATGGTCAAGGCACTTTCCTTTCCGATGATGGCGGAGCGGCAACATCCTTTAATTCAGCCGCTACTCACTTGGTCTGATGAAGCACTGATCAAGGCCTTTCAGGAGGAGCGCGATCGCGGCTGCTACTTTGTTGCTCTGTATTGTCGCTATGCCGCCCTTGTCTATAGTGTGCTGCAACACCACGGGCGATCGCCCGTACAAGTGGACTATCTGTTTGCTAAGGTGTGGCATGGGCTATTTTTTAGCCTTGACCGTTTGGAATTTACTCCTGAAGGGGTGAAAATTGGCGATGAGGAAGCTCGCTCCCTGCGCAATTGGATTGTCAACCGCACCGCTACCCTGATTCAAGAGGAACTCCCCGGCATTGAGCACATTACCTATGTCCTGCAGGATGCGCCACCGCCCCTTTGGTGCTACTTAGAAGCCAGCCTTGCCTACTTGAGTCCCCTGAGCCGCCTCGTGCTAGTGACCACCCAAACCTTTCACTGGAACCTTGAGCGCGTGCGCGCCTATTTAGAAGTTCAAGGGGAAACCTACAGCCTTGAGGAACTCAACCAGCATTTAGAAGAGGGGCTAGTACGCATCGCGGAGTATCTGCCGCCGGATATTCGCCAAATTTACTTAATGCCCGATCTCGCTTCAGAGGAACCCCCCACCGTTCAACCCACTCTCGAAGAACTCTTTCCCAATAGCGTTGAGGAAGTGGGCACCCACCTTGAGAGTAACCCGACGGACGCTAGTATTGATAACCTACTGGCAGAGTGGGAGCGGATTCTCTCCAGCTAAGATTATTTTTCCACAGGTGAATCTCACAACGATCTGGGATGCCCCCAAGACCGTCCCTTGTATGCTAGACTCAATTTGTTGAGAAAAATTTCTAACAAGGTTTGACGTTCATGGGTCTGGGTGTTATTGATTTGCCGACATTTTCCCTTGAGGGCACTGTCGAAGCGGTCTTTTATAAGAAGGGGCGACCCAAAGTCGTGATTCTAAAAACCGCCACAGGAACGGTCTGGGTTAAGCTAGAAAAGTCTCTGCGCCGTGAGTTAGCGCAACCCCCCAAGGTGGGCGATCGCCTGCGGTTAGAGGGAATGATCAGCGATAAGTACGATGGCTGGGTCAAGCAATACAAGGCCAGCCATTTAGAATTTTTAGCAACGGCTCAACCCGCAGCGGCAAAGCGTTCTCAGCCCTGTAAGGTGCTCATTTGTCAAAAATCCTCCTGCTGTCGGCGGGGTGCCAAGGAACTCTGGCAAGAACTAGAGGCACAACAGCTCCCCATTGCCCTGAAGGCGACGGGCTGTATGGGGGAATGCAAACGGGGACCCGCGGTGGTTGTCCTGCCCCACAAGAAACGGCTGACCCGCGCCAATGCCCAACAGATTCGCGAGCTAGTTTGCTCGACTGAGGCTTAGGGAATTCAGGACAACGGCAATCGAACTCACAGCCATACAAGCGGCAGCAATTCCGGGGGTGAGACTAAGACCCCATAGGGGTAATCCAACACCGGCTGCAAGGGGTAAACCGACGATATTGTAGGCCACTGCCCAAAGAAGATTCTGCTGAATTTTGCGGAAGGTGGTGCGGCTAAGGCTTAGCACAGCGAGCACATCCTCTAGATGATTGCGGGTGAGGATAATATCCGCTGCTTCAATGGCCACCTCTGTACCCGTACCAAGGCTAATCCCCACCTGAGCTGCCGTTAGAGCTGGCGCATCATTCATGCCATCCCCGACCATGGCCACGGTTTTGCCTTGGGCTTGCCAACCTTCAATAAGAGCCAGCTTTTGTTGCGGTTGGAGGTCTGTGTGAAGATGGGTTGTGGGTAAGCCTAGTGGTTCTAGGAGTTGCTGTGCGGCTTTGGCCGTGTCTCCCGTCAGCACATGGATCGCATAGCCTTGGGCTTGCAGGGCTTGAACGGTGCTCACTGCCTCTGGGCGCAGGCGATCGCGAAAGGTCACAACGGCAATCAACTGGCGATCGCAGGCCAAGGCCACATGGGTTTCCACTTCTAGGGAAGGGCAGTCAACCCCCTGATCACGCAGCCAACTGAGGCGACCCGCCTGATAGTAATGCCCCTCAATCCAACCGCTGATCCCCAGTCCGAGGGCAGTTTCCACCTCTGTCACCGTTGCTAGCTCTGTTGTCTGGCCGGTCGCAGCCCACGCCTTCTGAATTGCCACTGCAAGGGGATGGCGACTCTCGCGCTCTAAACTGGCTAGCAGATACAGCACCTCTTGAGAGGAGTGATCGCCATAGAGGTTGATCTCGGCCACTGCCAGTTCACCGGTCGTCAGTGTGCCCGTCTTATCAAACACAATTGTGTCCAACGTCTGACTGCGCTCAAGAACATCACTACCTCGAATAATTAAGCCTTTGGCAGCGGCGTGACTGGTGCCCACAAGCAGCGCGATCGGGGTGGCAAGGCCAAGGGCACAGGGACAGGCAATCACCAGAACACTCAAGGCTAGCTTTAAGGGCAATAGGGGTGTGCTATTGGTCATTTCTGGGAAGAAATGGGGGGCGATCGCGCTCCAAAAGAGAGCCGTTGCTGCCGCCAAGGCTAGCACCCCATAGCTAAAATAGCCGGCCACCCCATCCGCCATTTGCTGCACCGGTGCTTTGCGATTTTGTGCCTGCACCACGAGGTCTAGAATCTGCCCCAAAAATGAGGCACGACCACAGCGTTCCACCCGTAGGGTAACGGCAGCACCAACATTGCGACTGCCCGCCAGAACGGATGCCCCCACCCCCTTGGCCACCGGTAGAGATTCCCCTGTGAGCATGGATTCATCCACCAGGGTTTCCCCGGTCACAATCGTGCCATCGGCAGGAAAGGGTTCTCCAGCATCTACCCACAGCCAGTCCCCGACTTGGATACGACTGACGGGAATGGGCCAGCGATCGCTAGCGGTCAAACTGGGTTGCCATAGCGCCTGTTGTGGCTGAAGCGCAAGGAGGGATCGCAAGTCCCGTTGTGCCTGTTGACGTACCCGTTGCTCCAGCGATCGCCCCAGCAAAATAAAGCCAAGGATCATCACCGGTTCATCAAAGAAACACGCCCAGCCCAAGGCCGGCCAGAGCCACGCCACCGTACTCGTGAGGTAAGCCCCCAAGGCGCCAAGAGCCACCAGCGTATTCATATTCGGGCGACGTTGGAACAGGCCCATCATTCCTTCCCGCAGAATTTCCCACCCCGGTAGGACAAGGGCAATGGTTGCTAGCCCCCAATGCCAGATCATTGCCTCTAACATGGGCCAGTGCCCCGGCAGCAGATCAATCCCGTGGCCGACACTGGAGAGAACAAGGAGCACAAGGGCGATCGCCAACCTTGGCAAAGAGGTTTCCTCAGAGGCCGTGGGCAGTTCCAAAAGGGCATTGGCTTCTGCGAGGGTGGCTTGAAAGCGACCTTGGTTTAGGCTCTCGACAATGGCGCTGGGGGTCGTCTCAGCGGGGGAATAGGTGACAACGGCGGTTCCCGTGACCAGATTGACTGCCGCAGCATCTACGCCCGGCTGCTCTTTTAACTGATTTTCCAGCGATCGCACGCAGCCAGCACAACGCAAGCCGCTCACCCGCAGGATGGCTACCTCAGGGGCGTGAGAATCAACACTTGAACTTAGGGACACGTCGCACCCTCTCCAAAAAGAACTACGTTCAATCTCCTAACTGCGTCCCCACCGCCTATTGTGGCACGTTGGCTTTGGGATGTCAGGGAAAGGGCGAGCTATCCTAAAGAAGTGAGGTTTTCACGAGAAATACAGAGAATGGTGACTGCCAAGGAGACGGGCGATCGCTATTTCACACCAGAAGAATACTTCGCGTGGGAAGAGCAGCAGTTAGAAAGACATGAGTTGATTGATGGTTACGTGTATGCGATGGCGGGTGGTACAAGAAACCACAGCGATATTGCTGGTAACTTTTTGTTAATTATTAAATCCCACTTACGGGGTAAAGGCTGCAAAACCTATACTTCTGATTGTCGCGTGAATATTTTTGAGACATCGAATTTTACCTATCCCGATCTGAGTGTCACCTGTGACGATCGCGATCGCCAGAGTCCCTTTTTCATCACTTATCCCTGTCTGATTGTGGAAGTGCTCTCACCCGCCACCGAAGCCTACGATCGCGGCAAAAAGTTTGATCTCTACCGTCGTAACCCCAACCTCGTGGATTATGTGCTCGCTAGCTCAGAGGAAATGGCGATCGACATTTACCAGAAAAATGAAGGGGGGGATTGGCTGCTGCGCTGCTACCGCGCGGGCGATCGCGTTGAGTTGAGGAGCATTGACCTCAAAGTGCCTATTGAACAGTTTTATGAAGACGTTGACCTCTCTGCCCCCGCCGTAGATACCACTGCTCCGTGAAACAGCAAGCGGCTCTCCCTATGAACGCCGAGGCTATCGAAAAAGCAAAATTGGGTATTCTTTGAGAGGAGAGTAAATTCAAGGGGTACCAGACATGTTGCCGTTAACGGTGAGTCGCCTCTGGACAATTAGCCGTAATGTTTTCAATGAAACCCTGCGGGAGCGGGTTCTTTACGTCACTGCTGTTTTTGCCATTGGCCTCGCCTTGGCGGTTGTGATTTTGGGACAGGTGTCAGCAGGCACCCAAGACAAAATTAGCCTTGATGTGGGGATGGCAGGAATTTCCCTCTTTGGCTTGCTGATTGCTGCCTTTGTCGGGGGTGGTCTGCTCAATAAAGAGATAGAAAAGCGCACGATCTTAGTGATGTTGGCGAAACCCATCAGTCGCGCGGAATTTATTATTGGCAAACATTTGGGTCTATCGGCGGTTCTGCTGGTACTGGTAGCACTGATGACGCTGATTCTGTTTATTCTGATGAGCTTGAATCAGTTTGCCTATCCCGCAGGACCTTTGATGGTGACCTCTTTCTACATTGCGCTGCAACTCGCCCTCTTGACGGCAGCCGCTTTGCTCTTTGGCAGTTTCACCAGTTCCCTGATTGCCACGCTGTTAACGGTGGCACTGTACTTTATGGGGCACTTTAGTCAAAACTTGGTGATCCTCAGCCAAAAGATGGAGAGTGATGCCGTACGGCAACTGATGCAGTTTCTCTATCTGATCTTTCCCGATTTATCCCGCTTGGATTTTAAGAATACAGCGGTCTATGGCATGCTGCCCTCTGTACCAGAACTCGTGGCCAATGCCTTCTATGGCGTGATTTATACGGTAGCACTGCTGGCGATCGCCACTTGGATTTTCTCCCGTCGCAATTTTTAAGAAAAACCCACCGCCCCGCTGTGCAATTGCTCCCCCAATGGGCTATGATAAAGCTCTGGGAATTTTTGCCCGTGTAGCTCAGTGGTAGAGCACACCCTTGGTAAGGGTGAGGTCACGAGTTCAATCCTCGTCACGGGCTTTGTTTGACCAACCTCAGGGAATTTCCCATCTGCGGTGGGGGCATTTATCGCTGTCGCTGCCAGTAAATGAGTGCCAGCACAACAGCCAAAAGAACCACTGTACGGCGTAACAGCAGCGGGTTAACCGCACGGGCAAATTTACCCCCCAAAAGTCCGCCAACAATGGCAGCGATCGCCATCCCCAAGGCAACGGGCCACACCACCTCCCCCGATACAACAAAAAATGCGGCAGCGGCAACATTGATTCCAAAGGCCAAAATGTGCTTCAAGCCATTGAGGCGCGTCAAGCTTTCCCCGAGAACAATGCCCAGCACGGCGAGTAGAATCACACTCACCCCCGCGCCAAAATAGCCGCCATAGACCGCCGCTAAAAACACAAGGGGAATAGCTCCCACTTCAGATACGGCTGGCGCACTGATTCGCCGCAGTAACCAAGCCCGCACCTGCTCCTGAATCCCCAAGAGGACGGCGGCCAAAAGCAGCAAATAGGGAATCAAGGCATTAAAGAGTGCCTCGTTGGTGTGCAACAGTAACATTGCCCCTGTGATGCCCCCGGCCACCGCACTGGGAAAGAGCCAACCAAGGCGCCGTTGCTGACCCTTCAGATCCTGCCGTTGCGCCACTGTCGCCCCCAAGTAACCGGGTACCAAAGCCACCGTGCTCGTGAGATTGGCAACCACTGGCGGCAAGCCGATCGCCACCAAGGCAGGAAAACTAATCAGTGTTCCCCCACCGGCAATGGCATTGACAAAGCCCGCCGCCAGACCTGCAACGGTCAGCAGTCCGATCTCGCTGATCATGCCCCTGACTAGCTAGAGCCTAAGCAAGGTAGCGTTGGATGGTCTCGCGGTACTGACTCTTGGGTTTCATCCCCACGATCACTTCTAGGAGTTCTTTGTTCTTGAAGAGTTGAATCGTGGGTGTACTGGTAACCCCTGCTTGCTCGGCGATCGCGCTATCTTCAGTAATGTCAATTTCAATGAGCTGTACTTTGCCATCGAATTCGTCCACCAGTCGATCCAAAATCGGCTTGAGGGTGTGGCACGGGCCACAGGTAGGCGAGACATATTTCACCAGCAGCAGGCGATCGCTCTCGTGGAAAAGCTTGCGCAAGGCATAGCTACCCCGATGCTTAATGGCCTTGGGATCAAACGCCTGTTCTGGGGAGGTCGTAGGTTTCGTCGTTTCTGCGGGTTTGGTTTCGGTTTCCGTTTGGTGAAACTCCTGAATCAAACCCCGCGCCGAGAGCCAGCGTTCCGCATCAAGGGCGGCCATACAGCCACTGCCTGCCGCTGTTACTGCTTGGCGGTATTCATGGTCTTGAACATCCCCTGCGGCAAAGACCCCTGCCACATTCGTTTGTGTCCCGTGGTGGGTGACGATATAGCCCACACTATCCAATTCCAGAAAATCTTTGAAGAGTTGGGTGTTGGGGGTATGACCAATGGCGTAGAATAGGCCGCGCACCGGCAGGACGGATTCTTCCCCTGTGGCTTTATTGATAATCCGCAGACCCGTCATTAAATTGCCATCGCCAAGGATTTCCCGTGCTTCAGTTTGCCAGTGAACCGTAATTTTAGGATTGGCAAACACGCGATCCTGCATCGCCTTACTAGCGCGCATTTTGTCACTACGCACAAGAAGATGGACGTGGGAGCCATATTTAGTGAGATAGACTGCTTCCTCCGCCGCACTATCACCGCCGCCAATCACCGCCAACTCGACATCCTTGAAAATCGGCGTTGCCCCATCACAAATGGCACAGGCGGAGACCCCCTTAGTCCAATACTGCTCTTCGCCGGGGAGATGGAGTCGTTTGGCCGTGGCACCCGTACAGATAATGACGCTGTGGGCATAGACCTGCCGCTCTGCTGAGCTAATGAGAAAGGGGCGTTGACTAAAATCCACCTGAATCACATCTTCAGTGACCATTTCTGTGCCCCAGCGCTCTGCTTGCGCCTTCATCCGTGCCATCAGTTGCGGCCCTTGAATGCCTTCCGGAAAGCCGGGAAAGTTTTCCACTTCGGTGGTGGTCATGAGTTGTCCCCCCGGCAGCCCCCCAATTTGATAGCCTTCAAACATAAAGGGCTTGAGGTTGGCGCGAGCGGCATAGATGGCTGCTGTGTAGCCCGCAGGGCCAGAACCAATAATGACAACGTTTTCAATCCGTGGCGGTGTCATGGCTAAAACAAACTCGAAACGACTATGAGTTATTTGATTTTAGCTTGATTTTCCGTGGCAAACAAGGGAAGCATCTTTGGGCATAATGAAACGGTTAGGCACGCTCCTTGGCTGTGTATATCAAGCAGTTAGAACTCACGAATTTTAAGTCCTTTGGCGGCACAACCGTGATTCCGCTGCTGCCGGGGTTTACGGTCATTTCAGGCCCCAATGGCTCAGGGAAGTCGAACCTCTTGGATGCGTTGCTGTTTGCCCTTGGCCTTGCGGGGTCTAAGGGGATGCGGGCAGAACGATTGCCAGATTTAGTGAACCATAGCCAAACGCGGCGTGGCCATAGTGTGGTCGAAACGCGAGTCACGGTGACCTTTGCACTAGATGCTGAAACGGAATGGCGCGTGACGCGGCGACTGCGGGTAACCAAGCAGGGCACCTATACCTCGACCTACGCGGTGAATGATCAACCCTGCACGCTGAATGAACTGCACGACCAGTTGCAGGCATTTTGTATTTATCCCCAAGGGTATAACGTGGTCTTGCAGGGGGACGTCACCAGTATCATTTCTATGAATGCCAAGGCACGGCGGGAAATTATTGACGAATTGGCGGGGGTGGCGGATTTTGACCGCAAGATTGCCCAAGCTCGCGAAAAATTAGATACAGTCAAGGAGCGCGAAGAACGCTTTCGCATTGTTGAGCAGGAATTGATTCAACAGCGCGATCGCCTGCAACGGGATCGCCTGCAAGCGGAAAAATATCAAGCCCTACGGCTAGAACTGCAAGAGCGAGAGCAATGGCTGTTGGTGCGCCAATGGCAAGCCCAGGAAGCGCAAAAGGTGCAACTACAAACACAGATTCAGACGCTACAAAAAGAACAAGCCCAACGCCAAGAGCAACTGCAACAAAAGGCACGGGAGATGGCAGCGGCAACCGTTACCCTAGAACAACTCAATCAACAGGTGAAAGCCCTCGGCGAAGAAACGTACCTCCGCCTGCAAGCAGCGTTGGCGGATCTCCACGCCCAACAGCGGCAGTGTCAACGCCAGCAAACAGCCTACCAACAGCAGCAGGCACAGTTGGCAGAACAACTCCAGCAACGGCAAGCCCAGTACCACAGTCAACGGTTGCAGCAACAGCAACTTACTCAAGAGTTAGAACAGCAACAGGGCGATCGCCCCCCCTTAGTGACAGCCGTTGCCACCAGCCAAGCCACCCTCGACGCCCTACGGCAGCAAGCTCAGGAGTTGAATACGGCAGCCCAAGCTTGGTTTCAGGAGCACAGTCGGCGACGGCAGCGGATTGATGCCCTGATCCACGAACTGGAACCGAGTCGCAGTGAACTCTCTCGCCTTCAGGAGCGATCGCAACAATTGCGGCAACGGCAGGGGGAATTGCACCAAGCGGCCACCAGTTTAGAAGCTCAACAATTGGAATTGCAAGACGCGCTCACAAAAGCTGCAGCAGCAGTCCAACAAGAGGAGCAGCAACTACAAAACCTCGCCCAACAACTGGCCACAGCTCAGCAACAATTGAGCTTAACAGAAGAAACCTATCAACGCCTTGAGCGAGAACAGCGCCAAAAGCAGCGAGAACTGGATCAACTGGAAGCACGGCAACAGGCGGTTCAGGAAAGCCAAGGGAGTTTTGCGGCGCGGCTCATTTTAAGTGCTGATCTCCCCGGCGTGTTTGGGCTGGTGGCACAGCTCGGTCAAGTGGAACCCCGCTATCAACTGGCCTTGGAAATTGCGGCCGGGGCACGCCTAGGCAATATCGTTGTGGCGGATGACAGTGTGGCGGCAGCAGCGATCGCCATCCTGAAGCGGGAACGGGCTGGTAGAGCGACATTTTTGCCCCTGAACAAGATGGCACGTCCCAAGACCCTACCCCTTATCTCCTTGGCAGGCTGTATTGACTATGCCTTGAATCTTGTGACCTTTGAGCCGCAATATGCCCCCATTTTTGCCTACGTGTTTGGCAGTACCCTGGTCTTTGAGAGCCTTGAGGCGGCGCGACCCTACCTAGGGCAATATCGGATGGTCACCCTAGAGGGAGACTTGCTAGAACCCTCAGGGGCAATGACCGGGGGTAGCTATAGTCGCACAAATACCCTCCGTTTTGGTCAGGGGGCCACCCCCCAAGAATCGGCAGAAGTCCAACAGGTGCGCGATCGCCTTGGGGAACTGGAACGCCTGTTAGATCGCCTCATTCAAGAGCGCACGCAAAAACAGGGGAGAGTGAATGAGCTGAGCCAAGCCCTGAGTGACGCCCGCCAAAGCCATCGCGATCGCCAGCGGCAATGGGAGCAACTTCAGCAGCAACAGCAGCACCTCAACCGCCAGCAAGCAGACTTAGCGCGCCAACAGCAGCACCTTAGCCAAGAGTTAACTGCAACAGAGACTGAACTCGCGCACCTAGAGGCTCGTCTTCCTGAACTCGAAGCAGAACTCGCCGCCGAACGCCTTGCCCTCAATGCCCTTGAAGCCAATCCCAGCCATCAGCAGTGGCAGCAGCTTCAGGAACAAATTCAGGCACAGGAAAAAATTCACGCCGACCATGTGGCCGCCCTGCAAGCAGTGGATCAAGCCTTGGGCGATCGCCACCGTCAACTCGAGCAACTAGCACGAGACCTAAAACAAACAGAACAGGAGATTCAGCGACTGCACCAAGCCCAACAGGAGACGCTTTGTCAGCAGCAAGCCCTCGATCAGATGCTTGGGGACTTAGCGACGCAAACTCAAAGCACGCAAACTGCCTTGAGGGAATTGGACGCCCGCCTTGGCCACCTCAAGGGCGATCGCGATCGCCAAGACTACCAACTACGACAGCAGCAAAAGGACTACCAACAACTGGAATGGCAATACCAAAAAGCCAGCGACACCCTCACCACGCTGCAAGCCCAACTTCAGGAATTCAGCACCATCGAGGCACCCCCTTTACCCCAGCCATGGCCGGAAGTGCCCGCCAATCTCTCCCTCAGCGACATTCAACAGCAGTGCCAAGCCCTCGAAAAACGGCTGCGTGCCATGGAACCCGTCAATATGTTGGCGATTCAGGAATTTGAGGAAACACAAGGGCGGCTTAATGAGCTACAGGAGAAGCTCGCCGTTCTAGAAGCGGAGCGCACGGAGATCCTACTGCGGATTGAGAACTTCACCACCCTGCGTCAGCAGTCCTTCCGTGAAGCTTTTGATGCCGTCAATGCCAACTTCCAAACCATTTTTGCCACCCTCTCCGATGGCGATGGCTATCTGCAACTGGAAAGTCCTGAGGATCCCTTTGCCGGGGGTCTGAATCTGGTGGCACATCCCAAGGGGAAACCCGTACAACGCTTGGCCTCAATGTCGGGGGGTGAAAAATCCCTCACGGCCCTCAGTTTTATCTTTGCCCTACAACGCTATCGCCCTTCCCCCTTCTATGCCTTTGATGAGGTGGATATGTTTCTCGATGGTGCCAATGTTGAGCGCCTTGCCAAAATGATTCAGCAGCAGAGCCAAGAGGCGCAGTTTATTGTTGTCAGTCTGCGGCGACCAATGATTGAAGCGGCTCAGCGTACGATTGGCGTCACCCAAGCGCGGGGTCAACATACCCAAGTGATTGGCCTCGATTTGACCGCTCACCATTGATGCCTAACGGTGGCTGAAAAATAATTCCTAGATTTTCGATAGTTGATCGGCGTGGATCGTAGAGGAACAGTAGAATCCATTTAACTGTCAAAACCTCCGAGTTCTGCTGAGGAGTGTCCCTATGAAATACTGGCAAAAATTTGGCCTGAGCTTACTGACGGTGACCTGTTTGGGAACAATTGCCCCTCGACCTGCCCAAGCCAATATGTTTACACAAACGGAAGTGGATCAAAGCCGCTATGTGGTGATGGCTGTGCCCCTTGCCCGCGGTGGCTATCGCCTCTTAGTGGTGGAGCAAATTAAGGATACTCGTCCCTGCTGGAGTGAGTCGGGCAGCAACCCCGTGGTGATTGACCCACTGTTGACGACGTTTGACTTTACGGGCATTTGTGGGCGGGCTACGGATAGCAATGGCTACTCGATTCGGGTGGCGCAACAGGATTTAGGGTTGCAGTATGGTCTGCGCATTGAACAGGGGGATGGCGAGTTACTCCTTGTTGGCAGCAGCAATCGCGGTGGCCCACGTATGGTCATTGGCCGCACCCACGGTATGCAGGAAGGGCAATTTCTCAAGTTTCATCTGGAACCCACTTGGCGGCTAACGCGGCGCACCTATGAGGGGCAAGTGCTGGGTCATGTGTATTTCACCAATGACTCTTGGGAAGCAGCAACCGGGAGTATCCCTGCCCCTGCAACGCCCATCGGCACGGAAACCAACATTGATCCCATACCCACTCCCCAAAGCTAGGTTTACCGCTGCTTCATTGCCCGCTCCATCTCCCGTTTATCTTGGCGCTGCTTGAGGTCTTGGCGTTTGTCGTGGAGCTTCTTACCACGGGCTAGCCCTAGGGAAACCTTGACCCGCCCATTTTTTAGGTAAAGCTTCAGGGGCACAAGGGTTAGCCCCTTTTGTTCCACCTTGCCCACTAGCTTGCGAATTTCCTGTTTGTGGAGAAGGAGCTTGCGATCGCGCAGGGGGTCATGGTTGTAGGATTGGTTAGTGCTCTCATGGGGCGAAATGTGCACATTCATCAACCAAACTTCACCATTGCGGATGCGGGCAAAGCCATCCCGTAAATTCACCTTGCCAGCCCGAATGGATTTGACCTCAGTGCCAAGTAACACGAGACCACATTCATAGGTTTCCAGAATTTCGTATTGGAAGCGCGCTTGGCGATTTTCACTCAGGACTTTAACGCTATCACCCATTTGAGACTCACAAGGGTATTGCCAATATACCGTAGTTTAGGGGTAGGCGGAGTTTTCATCTTATCACTGCCCTCCCACCCCCCTGCTCAATGGTTATGACGCTATGCCCAAGCCGCAGCAGTTAGCGTTTTTGCAAGGCCTGCCTTTGATTGCAGTGGTGCGTGCTGCTCATCCTACTGCAGCGATCGCCCACGCTCAAGTCTGTATCCAAGCGGGCTTCACCTGCCTAGAGGTGACTTGGACAACCCCCGATGCTGCTGGCGTCTTGCAACAACTCCGTCAAGACGCTCCCCACTGCACCATTGGCGCTGCGAGCCTGCAAAACCCAGAAATGGTTAAAGGAGCGATCGCTGCTGGCGCACAATTTTTAGTGACCCCCCATACAGCCCTAGAGGTGGTGCCCCTCGCAAAGGCGGCCAATTGTCCTCTGATTTTGGGGGCATTAACGCCAACGGAAATTCTCCAGGCGTGGCGGGCGGGGGCAACGGCAGTGAAGGTTTTTCCAGTGATGGCGGTGGGGGGGGCGAGCTATTTACGCGCCTTGCGACCCTTGTTTGGCGAGATTCCCCTCATTCCCTGTGGCGGTATTGGTTGGGGGGATGTGGTACCCCTCTGGAAAGCAGGGGCGATCGCCATCGCTATGGGCAGTCAACTGGGTACGGATGTCACAATGCTCAAGCAGCAGGTGAACCAGGCTCGTCAGGCGTATCAGGCACTGACGCAGGGGTAAGGGTGCGCACCCGCTCAGCATGGAATCGTTTGCGGCGCCAGCGTTTGCCCAAATCGAGGCCAATGGTTTTGTGGAAATCATCCTGCACCTTTGCCGTGAGGCGGTAGGACACTTGGCGGACAATTTGAGCCAAGACGCGATTGCCTGTCCCTTGAATCAGGCCATGGGGCAAACGGTAGATAAACCGCGGAAAGTACATTTCCACCCGCAAATCCAGTTCCCAATTGACCCGCGTGTAATCAATGACATTCAGCGCCAACAGGTCGCTATCCGTCTCAGGGGTGGCTCGCATCGGTACCAAGGCCATGGCCGCTTGAAAATTCACCTCATAGTTCAAAAACGGCTGTTCGGGCACAGGAATTGTTTCAATGCGATAGACCCCCTGCTCTTGGGGCAGTAGGTGCAGTCCAATTTTGGGTTCCACTTCATAGCCATGGGAACCATAGCGGCCAATGGTGAGAATGTAGCCATGCTTGCCCACAGGTTCTGTTTTCATGGGATGGGCGCAGCGGTGAAACCATTCTTGGTGATTGTTCAAATAGGTCTCGTAGCGTTGAACGGGCGCATAGACTTCCATCCAGCCTTGGAATTGGTTGTGAAAAATAAAGGGGGGTAGCTTTGTCCCCTCTTGGGCATCGGTCATAGTATTAGATCAGCATTTGGTGATTTTGATCCTGACATACGGCTGGGGGCGATCGATCGCTACTGCGGGGAACCTTGGAAATATTGTCCCTGTCCAATGGTTGGTTTACATTTCGTTACATTACTATTCAGTTGCTTGAGGCTCCAGCGATGCCCCCTGTCCCTCCTTGGCTCGCCATTGAACACTTGGACAAGCCGTGGATTTTTTGGCCATTGTGCTTGATGGTGCTTCTCAGCAGTATTGTTTTGCGCTGGGGGAAAGTGCAGCAGCAGTGGGCGCGGGTCATTGTCGTTGGCAGTTTAATGGCCGTGATGCTGCATTATCTGCTGTGGCGATCGCTCGCTACCCTCAATCTACGCACTCCCCTAGAGGCCACCTTTAGCCTACTCCTACTGGCGATTGAAGGTTTTATGATGGCGGGCTATGGCCTGCAACTCTACCTCCTCTTGCACATTAAAAACCGTCGCCCTGAAGCCGATGCTGCTGCCCTTGCGGTCAAAAGTGGCCACTATCAGCCTTGGGTGGATATTTTTATTCCGACCTACAATGAACCCCTGACGATTTTGCGACGCACGATTGTTGGCTGCCAAGCCCTCGACTATCCCCACAAACGTATCTATGTTCTTGACGATACCCGTCGCCCTGCCCTACGGGAATTGGCCTGTGAACTGGGCTGTGAGTACCTCAGCCGTCCAGACAATCGCCATGCCAAAGCGGGCAACCTGAACCATGCCCTTACGCAGACCAAGGGTGAACTGATTGCGGTCTTTGATGCTGACTTTGTTCCCACTCGAAATTTTCTCACCCGCACTGTGGGCTTTTTTCAGACCCCTGATATCGGCCTTGTCCAAACCTACCAGAGCTTTTACAATCCCGATCCCATTGCCCGTAACCTTGGCCTCGAGGATCACCTACCCCAAGAGGTGGAAATCTTCTCCCGTCATTATCAAGTCCTGCGGGATGGCATTGAAACAGCGCTGTGCTACGGCAGTTCCTTTTTGGTGCGGCGATCGGCCCTCGAGGCCATTGGCGGCTTTGTTACTGAATCCCTCAGCGAGGACTACTACACAGGAATTCAATTGGCGGCAGCAGGTCATCGGTTGATTTACCTGAATGAAAGTCTCAGTGCGGGCTTGTGTGCAGAGGAAATGACGGCGCATATTCGTCAACGTCAACGCTGGGCACGGGGCACCCTCCAAGGATTATTCATTGTGGCAAGTCCACTGCGGGTACCCAATCTCACTGGGCTTCAGCGCCTTGCCCACCTAGAGGGGATCACGCAATGGTTTCACAGTCCCATGCGTTTGCTGTTGCTGCTGTTGCCCTTGATTGCCGCCTTTTGGGGTGTCGTCCCCCTTGAAACCACCCTGCGGCAGTGGCTCTACTATTTTGTGCCCTACTACTGGCTGCTGTTGAGTACATTCCGCTGGCTCAATGGTCAAAGTCGCTCTGCCTTGGTATCTGATATTTATGCGGTTCTTCAATGTGTGCCGTTGACATTGACAGTGATTGACACGTTGTTGCGTCCCTTTGGTCGCGGCTTTTGGGTGACTCCCAAGGGGAGTTATCGCGATCGCTACCATTTTCAGTGGCACCTAGCGGCACCGCTCCTCGTGCTTTTTCTTCTCTCTGTGGCGGCTGCTGTATTAAATTGGCAGGCATTACACACCAAGGGGCTACTACTGGCATGGGTCTGGAACTTCTACAATCTGGTAATTCTCGCCCTTGCCCTCTACAGCCTCATCGAACGCCCCCGCCCCGATCCCTATGATTGGCTCAATGTCCAGCAAACCGTTGAACTCCATCTCGCTTGGGATCAAACCACTGCCCTGTGGGGCACGACAATTCGCCTTTCTGAAGGGGGGGCGATCGTGCATCTGCATCAACCCCTCCCCCCCTCCGCAATGGGTGTACCCCTCACCTGTCGGCTTTTGGAGTCAGGCATTGACCTCAGCGGCCAAGTTGTTGATATGCCCAATCCAACGACCCTAGAGATTTACTTTGACCCCCTGACCTTGGCTCAATACCGCCAATTGGTCACCTTACTTTTTTGTGAACCCAACCGTTGGCAATGGCAAAAAGCCCCCAGTGAATTACAAACCCTGTGGCTGCTTCTGCACACTCTCATCTCGCCTCCCCTGAGTCGTCACTGGATGCGGATCACCCGCCCTAGTCAGGCAAAAGCGTGGCATCGAGCCTACAGCTATGCCAAGGAAAAATGATTTTTGCTAGCTCTTTGTAACATTAAGCTTATAGGTCTTAAACGAGGGGACTATCCATCCAAAAGCCGTCCACAAATTGCCTAGTTGCTCCATCGCAACGAGTCCACCATTACTCGCTGGCTCAATGTCTATCGTCCAGTGTTGAATTCTGCATTGGCAGTCACTGTCTCTCCTCTGAAAAAAACACTTGAATGGTGCATTGGCTAAGATATAGCTTGGCTAGAACGACAACACTTTCTTGGAACACTAAAGATGCACCGATACCTCCTCCGAATCTGTATTGCTCTGGTGTTGGTGCTGTCTCTTCAGTCCATTGCTCAAAGTGCCTTACCCGCTGGTGCAGGGGAATTTCTCACAGGTCGCGAGGCCACTTGGCAACGGGAATATGAAGTTTATTTTCAAAATCAATTTACTAGTCGGCGACTCAATCCCTCTGCCATTCAGCGCATTCTCAGGCAAATGTCCAAGCGTACGGGTTGGCACACAGCTCTTTTGCACTTGGCACCAACGGCCAACGAGATTAAGCTCTTAGTTACCTCTCTACAGGGAGAGCCACTGTTGCTGACTGTGCCAGCAGTGTCGCAAGCTGATCTGATGGCATCGTTCATCTGGCTACCCATGCCTTGTTTCGCCCCGGTCAAGCCCAAGAGTCCTTTATTCAACTGTGGGGCAGTGAAACAGTCACGCTGCAAAACCTCCCCCAACTTAATCTAGAGCAACCCCCTCTCGAACTGCTGGTTTTGAGTGCCTGTCAAACCGCTCTGGGAGACGATCGCGCGGAGTTAGGCTTTGCGGGTCTTGCCCTTCAATCGGGTGCCAAAAGTGCCGTCGCTAGCCTCTGGCAAGTGAGTGATGCGGGTACCCTAGAACTCATGGAACACTTCTATAGCCATCTGCACCACACTGCTAGTAAAGTTGCTGCTCTGCAAAAGGCTCAATTACACCTTCTGAGATATTCAAGATTCCAAGCACCTTATTTTTGGGCAGGCTTTACACTCGTGGGCGCTCCTTGGTAAAGCAATTTTCTGGCCATCGTTTTAAGATTTGTTAGAAGAAAATTTATTTTTGCAAGCAACATCTGAGAAAATTGCATTGAGAGATACAGGATTAAGCACAGATGGATTGGCAAGTGGCTTGGAAAAACGGCATTCGCTATCTTTTGCTGGCACTACTCGCTAGTACGTTGTGGGTCACCCCCGTCTGGGCAACCAGCGCGATCGATATCCCTTTGCCGGAAACAGCGGCCGGGGTCGTTGATGAAGGTAATGTGCTTAGTGCCGTCACCCAAGGCAGTGTCGGGCGATCGCTCCAAGACCTCTCCGAGGCAGCGGGCATCAATGTTCATGTAGTTACACTGCACCGCCTCGACTATGGTGAAACCCCCCAGAGCTTTGTGGATGACCTCTTTAACCAGTGGTTTCCCGATCCTGAGTCCCAAGCCAATCAGGTGATCATTGCCCTCGATACCGTTACCAATGGCACAGCGATTCACTATGGCGAGGCCGTGGCCGAACGCTTGAATCCTGAAACTGCCGAAAGTATTGTCCAAGAAACGATGCGGGTGCCCCTACGGGATGGCAACTACAATCAATCAGTCCTTGACACCGTCGATCGTCTTGCGAAAGTCCTCAAAGGCGAACCGGATCCAGGCCCGCCCGTAGTACGCGAAGTGGTTGTCGAGAAAACCTACAAGAGCAAAGAGGAAACCGACGATCGCTCCGCCACAATTATCGTCGTTGCCCTGCTAATCGCCGCTACAGTGATCCCAATGGTGACATACTTTATGTATCAAGGATCATCGTAGCCAAGCTCCCCTTCCATTTATGAAAATCTATACCTACCACACACCAGAGCGTGTACCAGCCGACTGGCAACCCGACTGTGCCATTGCTGTTGATGTCCTGCGGGCAACCACTACGATCGCCACTGCTCTTGCGGCTGGCGCAGAAGCCGTTCAAGTCTTTAGTGATCTAGCAGAGCTAGAACAAGTGAGTCAGCAGTGGCCGGCAGCCAAGCGGATTCGCGTTGGTGAACGGGGTGGGAAAAAAGTTGCTGGCTTTGACATGGGCAACTCTCCTGCTGAATGCTTGCCAGAGCGGGTAAAAGGATGTCGCCTCTTTATGAGCACCACCAATGGCACCCGTTCCCTTGAGCGAATTCAAGCCAGTCCCCTCGTTCTTGCCGCCGCCCTTGTCAACCGTGCTGCCGTTGCCGAGTTTGTCCAAAAACATCAACCGGAAACCATCTGGATTGTTGGTTCGGGCTGGGAAGGTAGCTATTCCCTCGAAGATACCGTCTGTGCTGGCGCGCTGATTCATTACCTCTGGGGTCAGCAGGATGCCCCCCTCGAAGCCCTTGCGGGTAATGACGAAACTATTGCTGCCACTGCTTTGTACCGCTACTACCAAGATGATCTATTGACCCTCTTTCACCATTCCAGCCACGGGCAGCGCCTGCTCAACCTTGGCAATGAAGCCGATCTCAAATATTGTGCCCAAGTGGATATTCTGGCCATTGTGCCGTGGCAGGTTTCCCCCAAGCTCTTGACTAAGGCCTAGGGCACCACATCCCCACCCAGAGCAAAAAGCCCAACCAGACATTTTCATTGAAGTAACGACCATAGGTCTGAATGGGGAGCGTTGTGGTTTGGGTGTCACGGCGTTCGTGGGTATAAATTTGTAGAGATTGCCGCAGCCAAAAGTAGGTGGTCACGGCCAAGGCCAGCCAAAATCGCCAAGTGAGTCCCGCACTCCAGCCAACAATGATCAGGAACACCACCGTCAGCCCATAAAACAGCGCGATCGCCAAGGGCGCATAGGCACCGAAAAATAAGGCACTGGAATTTACTCCCAGTCGGCGATCGTCGGGGCGATCGGGCATGGCATACACCGTATCAAAGGCCAATGTCCACATCACCACTGCCGCCCACAACCACGCGGTGGTCAAGGTTAAGCGTCCCTGTACCGCTGCCCAAGGAATGAGGACAGCAAACCCCCAAGCCACTGCCAAAACGAGTTGCGGAATGGGAAAGACTCGCTTCGCCAAGGGATAGAGCAGAATCACCGGCACTGCGGCCACCGCCAGCCAATACCCCAAGGGAGTGAGGTAAAACGTCAATCCCCAAGCACAGAGGAAGGCAATCACCATCAAGCCCAAGGCCACACTGAGGGAAAGGCGGCGACTGGCTAGGGGGCGGTTTTGAGTCCGCTGCACATGGGGGTCAATATTGCGGTCCCAGCAGTCATTGACAATGCAGCCCGCCGCACTGGTGGCGATCGCCCCCACCGTGATAATCAGCAGCAACTGCAACGACGGCAAGCCCTCACTCGCCAAAGTTAAGGACCACAGCGCCGGAATGAGGAGAATCAAACGACCCGCAGGCTTATGCCACCGCAACAGTTGGGCAATGGCCACCCAAGTTGGCACTGAGGTTCTCGAAACTTGAGAATTCACCACACCGCTCCCACCGTGAATGCCACTACACTTAAAAATCTTAACTTTTCAGGCGATTTTGGGACGTTGCCGCCCCATTTGCCCTAGGTTTCTAGTTAGCCCGTTTGCACTCTGTCGATTTCCCCTTTTATGGCCAGAAAACCCTTTCACTTTTTCCGTAGTGCTGCCCCGCCAGACCCCACACCCCCCGCCGAGGAAGAAGATAACTATCTCGAAGATTACTTCTTTGATGAACCCGGCGCCATGCCCGGTACCCTCAGTATTGAGGCCGATGCGCCACCGCCGACAATTATTCTCATTGACTATCAGCCGGATCAGGCCAGCCGTCGCGTTTTAGAAACGCCGGAAGAATGTGGCCCCTACCTCAGCAGTCCCTCCGTCAGTTGGATAGATGTTCAAGGGATTGGCGATGAAGACGTGATGCGGCGACTTGGCCAAGTTTTTCACCTGCACCCCATTGTCCTTGAAGATATTGTCAATGTCCCCCAGCGCCCCAAAGTTGAGGATCATGACGATTACCTTGTGCTGATTACCCGCATGGTCACCCCCAAGGAAAATGAACACGGCTTTTATACTGAACAAGTGAGCTTTGTCTTGGGGCCGCATTTCTTGCTCACAGTACAAGAAGAACCCGAACGGGATTGTTTTGACATGGTTCGGCAGCGGATTCGCACCAGTCGCGGCATCATTCGTCGCTATGGCCCCGATTATTTAGCCTATGCCCTTTTGGATGCCATTATTGATGGCTTTTACCCGGTTCTAGAAGACTACGGCGAGCGCATTGAGGAATTAGAAGATGCCGTAGTTACCCGTCCTAGTCGCGCCATTCTCGAAGAAGTCCACCAAGTGCGCCGCGAATTACTGGCGCTGCGCCGTGCCATTTGGCCACAACGGGATGCCATCAATGCCATGATTCGCGATCCCAGCCCCCTTCTCTCCGAGGAAGTGCGCATCTACCTACGAGATTGCTATGACCATGCCATTCAAGTGCTAGATATGGTGGAAACCTACCGTGAACTGGCGGCCAGTTTGATGGATGTGTATCTTTCTTCCGTTGGCAATAAAATGAACGAAATTATGAAAATTCTGACGATCATTTCGACCATTTTCATACCGCTGACCTTTATTGTCGGTATCTATGGCATGAACTTTGATCCCGATACCTCCCCTTGGAATATGCCTGAACTGGAGTGGTATTGGGGCTATCCAGCCTGCTGGGCGGTCATGCTTACCGTGGCGGGCAGTTTATTTTTCTTTTTCTGGCGCAAGGGCTGGTTCCAAAGCAGCACCAGTATAGGCTCCCTAGATACTGAACGCTAGTTCCCCATCGGCTTTAGAAACTTGCCCCTTGTCCCTTGCGTCAAATTGGCTTAGGGTGGGAAAGCAAAGGGAGTACTTCATATGTAAAAATACTCACTTGTTACGTGCATAAGTTTTGGTGTGAGTTAGGTACTACAGGGCGATCGCCCCTCTCTCCACACGTGAAGAATGGGATTGGGAGAGTTAACCGACTGCAATCAAGCATGAATTAGGAGACTGTATGAAAAGATTGGCACACTTGGGTGTTTTGGCAGGGTTAGTGAGTAGCCTATGGCTAGCACCCGCCATCAGCCGCTATGACATTGCCACTGCCTTGCCCGAAGAACAAGTGTTGCGCATCCTCAACAATGTGCCCATTTTTATGATCACCAATGATAAGGGGGAACCGCTGACCTTTGAGATGCCCAATCCCCAAGATCAAAGCAAGAAAATTCAAGTTTTTACCTTCTTTGTCAATCAGCAGGATGCCCAAACTGCCCTGAACACCATTAAAACCCAGCAACCGGAGGTGGGTCGCGTGGCGCGGGTCTCGGCAGCCGCTCTCAGTGGGGCGGTGAAAATTGCCCTCGAAAGCCAAAAAAATCCTGCCATTGGTGTGGACATTATCCCCTCCAGACCACAACTGGAAGCAGCGGTGAATCTGCTCAAACAAAGTGGCGATCTAGTGGAACGCGATGGCAAAATTCTCACCAAGGATGGTAGGCCGTTCATGGGCGGTACCCCCCTCTTTTTCCTAGCAGATAGCAAAACAGGCAACCCCATTGCCATTGAAGCCCAAATGCGCGAAAACGGCCAGACCCGCACCCAGCGGTTTATTCCCTTTTACTTTGATAAAACCCAACTCCAACGGGAAGTGGATCAAGCCCGCCAGCAGCGTCCTGAACTGGCCAAGGATACCGGGATTCGCGTCGTCATGCTGGATAATTTGGTGGCAACCATGTTGAGCACCAACGATCCTGTGGCGGGTCAAATTCAACTGGTACAAACCCCTGAGGCGATTCAGTTTGCCGTGCAACAGAGCGGTGGCAATAATGCCCAGCGACCCAATCAAGCGAATCAACCCGCGTCTCCCCAGCGCCCAAATCAACAGGGGGGCGGTCAAGGCACAAACCGCAACCGCTAAGACACACCCATGCCCTGGCGACACCTGCTAACGGCAATTCTGCTCCTTGGCTTCCTGTGGGGATGTGCCCTGCCTCAAGTGCGAGCAGAGGAGCGCCTGTTTCTGAATGTCGGGGTGGAATTTCGTGGCGAAGTGCAATTAGCTGTTGGCAGCCAGTGGCAGAATACCGAGGTGGGGGGGCTGTCGGGTTTGATCTACGATCCGCGTCAACAGCAGTTCTATGCCATTAGTGACGATCGCCAGCAACCTCGGTTTTACACCCTCGAAATCACTCCCGAAACCATTACCCCCAAGGACGTAACCTTTCTCCAGCAGCCTAATGGTGAGGTGTATCCGCCCAACACTGCCGACACTGAGGGGATTGCGCTGACGCCTGAGGGGCACCTTGTAATTAGCAGTGAAGGGGTAACGGCCACGGCTAGCCCCCCTTGGATCAAAGAGTTTGAGCGCGCGAATGGACGAACCATTGCAGCTCTCCCTATGCCCAAGTACTATCTCCCCAATGGTCAGCAGGGCATTCGCAATAATCTTGGTTTTGAGGCACTGACGCTTTCGCCGGCGGGCGATCGCCTGTTTGTCGGCGTTGAATCGGCCCTTGCCCAAGATGTCCGCCCCAATATCCCCATTTACTGCCGCCTGCTCCATTACCTGCGGGGGGATGTTGCCCCTGTGTTGGTGGCGGAGCATCTCTATCCCTTGGAACCCTCAGAGGCCGTGTTTAATGGCCTCGTGGAGCTACTTGCCCTTGACAATGGTGGCCATTTTCTGAGCTTGGAGCGCACCTATAGTCCGGGAGCAGGGCATGGCATCAAGCTCTTTGAAGTATCCCTAGCGGGGGCGACAGATACCCTTGGCATGGCCACGTTACCGGTTGATCTGCGCACTCTCCGCCCTGTGCAGAAACGGCTGATTTTGGATTTCAAGACGCTGGGGATTCCCTTGACCAATTTGGAGGGGATGAGCTTGGGTCCCCCCTTGGCCGATGGGGCGCGATCGCTCTACATCATTGGCGACAACAACTTTGATGGCAAGACACCGACCCAAGTCCTGATTTTTGCCTTAACCTTCCAGCGCTAGGCCTCAACGGTC
This sequence comes from Thermosynechococcus sp. HY213, assembly GCF_031460975.1. Lineage (NCBI taxonomy): Bacteria > Bacillati > Cyanobacteriota > Cyanophyceae > Acaryochloridales > Thermosynechococcaceae > Thermosynechococcus > Thermosynechococcus sp. HY213. The sequence goes on from NZ_JAVKVB010000012.1 coordinate 65,783, forward strand.
AAGAGTCCCAGTTGTGCTAACAGGCGATCGCCCTCCACATGCTCCTGCATCATTTGTTCGACGCATTTGACTTTAGCGATTTCATGGAGGCGCACCTGACCAAAGGCACGATCCACAATTTCCACGGCTGTTAGGGTGTCTAAGTCCACCGAGAGAATGGGAATTTCCAACTCTTCGGCACGGGCAAGAATCGCAGGGGAAGGCGGCAAATGCCCCGTGAGGATCAGACAGTGGGTGGAGGTCTCCAAGGCCGCCCATTGAATATCGGTGCGATCGCCCCCGGTAATCACCGCCATATTGTTCGCTTTACGGAAATACTTCAAGGCAGCACTGACGTTCATTGCCCCAATGGTGAGTTCTTCTACCAGCAAATCCAAGCGATCCGGACGGCACAAAACTTCGGCATTTAACTGGCGTACCAATTCCTTGACACTGACACTGCGCAGCAACTGACTGCGGGGCAACATACCAAAAACTGGAATTTGGTGTGCCTCGAGATATTGGCGAATGGCAGGCAAGGGTTGGGCTTCAGGTTGGGGAATATCGTTGATGATCACCCCCAATAGGCGATCGCCCAATTCCGACTTGGCGAGGAGGAGCGATTCCACCACCAAGGGGGACTCGTAGCGCACCACCAGTAAAATGGGTGCATCCAACACCGCTGCCATCTGAGCTAACCCCAAATCAAACAGCCGCCCCTCGGCTAATGTGGCTGGCCCTTCGAGAAGCACCAAGTCTTCACTGTTGATAGTGTGATAGGCTGCTAGGGCTTGGCGATAATCCTGCTGATCTGTGCCCATCAGCCGTGCCTTGATCACTTCTGGCGTCAGCGTGAGCAATGTCGGCCGCACATTCTCTAGGTTAAGGGTTTGCTGTAAAAAACTGACATCGGCTTCAGTGTCTTCACTCTCGGTAGCGGGTTGGTAGGTGCCCAAGGGCTTACCATAGGCAATGCGCAGATGGCGATCGCGACAGAGCTTGGCCAAGCCTAAAACCGTTGCCGACTTACCGCTATAGGGCACAATGGAACCAATTAATAAATGCTTCGCCACCGTTTAGTTACTCCTCCCACAACCCCAACCCTGAACACGCTATCCTTAGTCAAGCCGTAACAGCTTACGATAAAACGCTTTTGAAAAATCGGCAATACGATGTTTTTTATAGTTAATAATTACATCAATGAGATGATCCACCAGTTCAAACGTGGTGATGGACATTTCGTACTGGAGATCAGGCGAATTATCAAAGGTCACCGTACAACGGGATAAATCCGCCGGCAAATTGGCGATTGTCCATGTGGCAATAAAATCAACATTGTTACCGCCTTCAATCCCCCGTTGTCCCTCCAACTTCCCCAAACGGTAGAGGGCGATGCCCAAGGGCAGCAGCGGACGTTTCTCAGCACGCATATAGGGGGCAAAGATATTGACTTCCCGGGGGTTGGCAGGCTGAAGCTGATCGAGGGCGGTCATGCAAGAATCCTTGTGTATTCAGTCTCACCGAGTGCTGAGGTCTATTCTACAGGTAGAGCAGGTAGCACGGGAGTCTTCGCTCTAGTAGCGCATTTTGGTTTGGTAACATCATTTTGGTTTGGTAACATATAGTTAACATAACTAACGAGCACTGCCTATGGTTTTTGATCCCGGAAACGCTAATTTCTACCAGTCTTCTACGGATGATGGGCAGCCCAATCTGCTCCTGAAGTACCTGCAAAGCCAATCGCCAGAAGTTTTGACCCGTATTGCCCGTTCCGTCAGTCCAGAAATTCGCCAAATTATCAGCCAGAATGTCCAAGGTCTCGTGGGCGGCCTTCCCTCCGAGGATTTTAATGTCCAAATTGCCACCGATCGCGACAATCTTGCGGGATTATTGGCCTCAGCCATGATGACGGGGTATTTTCTGCGCCAGATAGAACAGCGCATGGAACTGGAAATGAGCCTCGGCGATTTACCTATGCCCTAGGTTCTACCCACATACTTATTGTGAGTCTTGCTTGTGTCCGATCCTTGGCAACAGTTTAAGGCACTGCCTTGGCCATCGCTGGTGCCCACAGGTCTTCTTGTTGCCCTGCTTGCAGCGCTGTTTGATACGGGGCTTTACTATATTGCCGGTGCCGTCGCATCTGTCGGCGAGGCGTTGATCATCCTACTTCAGCCTCCTTTGGGTCTGTTAGTCCGCCTTGGTCTGAGCATTGGCCTTGGAATGGTGGCAGTGATCTCTTTGGAGGTGTGGTTTAACCCAGCGCCGATCTATAGCGGCACCCTCTGGGCGTTATTTCTGTGTGTCCTAATGGCCAGTGTGTTCTTGAGCTTTTTTAGCGGCACCTTGGGACTGCGACCCCTATTTTTTCCACTCACAGAGGTGTTCCTGATTGGCACAGCCGTGGGGATTTTTTGGCAAGGTCGTCGCTACTGGCGGTATTAATTCGCCTCCTCAAGACGAGACGCGGGGAGCTTCGGAACGACGGCACTAATCTCAGGATTGAAGGTGGCATCAAAGGCATCGGCCCCCTGAAACAAATACCACACGGCCTCAATCACACAGGCAATGCGAGCAATGCTACCCAGAGAACCGTTGGGCACCGTCGAAAAGAGTAGCCCCAGCATGAGGTAAACACCACCCCACAGGGGTTGGCGCAAATAAAACTTATGGAGTCCGGGGAGAAAGATGCCGGCCAAGGCTAAGAGAATGGCGATCGCGCGATTACGGTAGCCCATTATTGCTCACTGTGAATGACTCTAAATGCGATATTCAGTTAATCTTTAGCAAAACGCAACCTTGAGGAGTTTGGATTGCCACAACCACTATCTGTTGCTGTCTTTATTTGCCTAGAATGGCAACCCAATGCCGGGGGACACGTCAAATGTTGGGAACGTTTTGCGGCAGCTGCCAGCCACTACCCAGACCGCCTTGACCTGACCATTTACTTCCTTGGTGCCAAACAGCAAACCCTAGAGGTAGCAGCCAATGTTCGCTACCAATTGCTACCGCCCCAGTTCAGCACGCACTCACTGGAAATTATGCGCCAAGGGGCAGGCGTGACCGATGTAGCTCCCTTGCATTGGGGATTGCGCCGTTATTTACCCCAACATCAGGTGTTTCACATTACGGATACTTTTAGCTTTGCTCAAACGGTGCGCCGCTTTTGTCGCCAGTACCATCGTCCTCTCCTCAGTTCGATTCACACGGATTTGCCCTTATTGACCCGCACCTATTCGCGGGAAATTATTTGGCGCATGAGTGGCCGCAGTTGGGGGCGAGAATTTTGGCGGTGGCTATGGCTGGAGAAATTACAAGTGGATCAGTGGTTTGGTTACCGAGCCGAACGTAAATTAGCGGGCTTTATGCGTGCTAGCGATCGCGTCTTGGTCTCGCGGCAGCAGGATGCCGATTGGCTGCTCACGTTTTTGCCCCCTGAGCGGGTGGGGTGGTTTCAGCGGGGCATCGATCGCGATCGCTTTCATCCGCGATTTCGCAATCCCCAATGGCTACGGGAGGAGTATCACCTGCCAGAGGTGCCGATCGCGCTTTTTGTCGGTCGGGTAGATGCCAGTAAAAATGTGCTCCTGTTGGCGCAGGCAGCTCAAGTGTTAACCAATCAAGGAAAGGCATTCCATGTGTTGATTGTTGGCGAAGGGGCACAGGCTACCCTTGTCAAAGACCTTTTGGGCGATCGCGTCACCCTCACAGGCAAGGTACCCCAAGAAAAATTAGGGGCAATTTATGCCAGCAGTGATCTATTTGTCTTTCCCTCAGAGTCGGAAACAGGGCCCAATGTAGTGGTGGAAGCACGAGCGGCAGGATTACCCGTCGTTATTTCTGGGTTTGATGGCGGGCGCAAATATGTCCAAACCTCAGGGGAGGATGGGGTGGTGGTTTACAGTCGCGACCCCCAAGATTGGGCAGCCGCCATTACCCCGCTGTTAGATGATGCCCCCTATCGCCAGCGGATGGGAACACAGGCACACCAGATCACCCAAGCAACGTGCCCCACGTGGCAGGACGCCTTTGAGCAGAGCATTTTGTGCCAATGGGAAGCGGTTGCCCAAGCCTACGGCTGGCCTCAAAAAGCCTGATCCTCTAGGAGAGCCTCTAAAATCAAGGCCATATGGGTCCAGTGGGTTCCCCCCTGACAAAAGACAATATAGGGTGGACGCAAAGGGCCATCGGCAGACAGTTCCGACGTGCTGCCGTCAATAAACGTGCCCCCAGCCATCACTAGATCATCGGCATAGCCGGGCATGGGCGCAGGTACAGGATCAAGATAGGAACCCACCGGGGAGTAACGTTGCAACGTACGGCAAAAGGCAATCAGCTTTTCAGGACTGCCCAATTGGATCGCTTGAATGACATCGCGGCGGGGGGCAAGGGGGGCGGGGTTGACGGGATAACCCAATTGGTCAAAGACATAGGCCAAGAGATGGGCGCACTTGAGGGCTTCGCCGACCATTTGCGGTGCTAAGAACAGCCCTTGAAAGAGCAGACGATGTTGATCAAATGTGGCACCCCCTTCGTGGCCAATCCCCGGTGCCGTGAGGCGATAACTGGCTTGCTCAATGAGATCAGCGCGTCCTGCTAAGTAGCCCCCCGCGGTGGCGATCGTGCCGCCGGGATTTTTAATCAGAGAACCCGCAATCAAATCGGCGCCAACATGGGGCGGTTCTTGGGTCTCGACAAATTCACCGTAGCAATTATCCACAAAACAAACCACATTGGGATTTTGCCCCTTGATCAGTTGGATCATTTTGCCAATGTCCTCAAGGCTGAGGCTCGGCCGCCATGTATAGCCACAGGAGCGTTGAATGAGCACCATGCGGGTTTGAGGTTGGACACAGGTGGCGATCGCCCCCCAATCCGGTTCGCCCGTACTCAGGAGGGGAATCTGGCGATAGTGAATCCCAAAGTCCTTGAGGGAACCTTGGCCGCGACCCCGCAGGCCAATCACCTCTTCTAGGGTGTCGTAGGGGGCACCCGCAAGGGAAATCAGTTCATCCCCAGGGCGCAGCACCCCAAACAGGGCGGTGGCGATCGCGTGGGTACCAGAAACAAATTGCACCCGCACCAAGGCCGCCTCAGCCCCCATCACCTGCGCAAAAACGCGATCCAGCACCTCACGCCCTAGGTCGCCATGACCATAGCCCGTCATGCTACTGAAGTGATGCACCCCCAGCCGCTGCTGCCGAAACGCCCCTAGAACCCGATCCAAATTTTCCTTAACGCGGCCATCAATTTCGTTAAACGTTGGGGCAAGTGCCTCTTGGGCAGCAGTTACAAGTGGAGTTTTCACGTCGAGACTAATCATTGAGCAACGGCAAGTGTCATAAAGATAAAGACTTAAACCAAAGTCTGAGTCTTGGCAGGATAAATGCGTCCTCGCCACTGCTTAGGGCGTTGCCAAGAGGAGAGGGTAATTCGCAGGGCGGCGAGGGGATCCGCAAGGGGAGACAGCCAAAAGAGCCAGTGCCCTTGACCCGTCTGCCAATCATAGACAGGGGCGATCGCCAGTGTCATGCCGCAGCGGATCAGCACCAGCAAGCCATTGAGCAGTGTCGCCATCTCTAAAGGAAGGCTGGGAGTAGTCATTGCCAGTGCCATCAAGCCCAAAATCAACAGGGGCAACGGTAATCCCTGTACTGCCCAGAGGAAATAGGCATCGCCCCAGAGCTGGGCGGCGGGGGTGGCATCCTTGAGATCCAGCGATCGCCCCCATTCTCGCCATGTCTCCGCCATGCCCTCATACATCCGCACCTTGAGCACCTTGGAGCCATCGCGAAAGGCCACCCGTGCTCCCCTAGCTGCTGCCGCCCGCACTAACGTTACATCATCACAAAAGGAGGAAGCGGCAACTTGGTAGCCGCCCATTGCCTCGAGGCGCGATCGCCGAATGAGTAGGCACTGACCATTGGCCAGAATCCGCTCCGGCTGAGTTTCCACAGCGCGCGCTGCGCCAAAGCGGTAGATCAGCGTCAAGAGCAACGCCGGTTGCAGCCACCATTCACCGCCGGTCTTGAGGATAAAGCGAGGCGAGAGAGAAATCAGATCCAGTTGCTCCTGCTCTGCTGTCGCCAAAAGACTAGCTACAAGGCCGGGTTGCGGTTGGGTATCCGCATCAATGCCCAAAATCCACTCACTATCGGGATGGGCACGACAAAAGCCCGTATGTAAAGCCCAAGGCCGCCCCACCCACCCCGGCGGTAAGGGGGGATCAAACTCCAGTCGCAGACGCGGATCGCGGTGTTGTGCCGCGTGCACGATTTCAGCCGTGCCATCTTGGGAATGACTATCAACAATCAGAATTTCCCGCACCTCATAGCCTTGACGCATTAAGCCCTCTAAACAGGGTTGCAACCGCTGTGCCTCATTGAGGGTGGGGACAACAATTGAGACTTTGGCTAAGTTCTCTGGGCGGGAGGGCTGGGGGGTTAAGGGAGTCGGTCGTCGCCAACCTGATCCTAAACGGGCGATTAAAACAGCCGCCCAAGGTGCCTGTGCCAGGATCGCGGCGCTGGCGATCGCTGCTATGCCAACTGCAACGGTACTCAATTTTCTTCTGCCTCGTCCTCTGCTGGCGAATTTTCGGGGGGCGGAACATCCTCTGGAGACAGTTTCAGCCGTTTAATCGGTAAATTGGCAATCAAAGCCGTTGTCCGCTGATCCGACTCTAGGGAAACCGCTAGCCCCTCCGTTTCTAGCTCCACATAGCGGGAGACCACCTCTAAAATATCGCGCCGCAGATTGTCCAAAATTTGCGGTGTCAGGGCCGTGCGATCGTGGGCAAGAACTAACTTTAAACGCTCCTTGGCAGTGGTGCGACTGGGGGGAGTACGGGTAAACAGCCGCTCTAAAAGTTCACTGATCATCCCTTTGCCCCAAACAAGCGTCGAATGCGACCAAAGAGTCCACCGCTTGCCGCCTCTAAATCGAGAAACTCAACCTTTTCCCCCTCCAAGCGACGGGCAATATTCATAAAGGCCTGCCCCGCTAGGGACAGCGACTCTGCCAAGACCAAGGGTTCCCCTTTGTTGGTGGAAACAATCACCTTCTCATCCTCGGGGACAATGCCAATCAGGGGAATCGAGAGAATTTCTTGGACATCTTCGACGGACATCATATCGTTGGCAGCCACCATTGCTGGGCGTAAGCGATTCAAAATGAGATGGCTATTGCGAATGCGGTAGGCCTCCAGCAGGCCAATCACGCGATCGGCATCCCGTACAGCGGCAATTTCTGGCGTGGTCACCACCAAGGCTTCCTGCGCAGGGGCAATGGCATTGCGAAATCCCGCCTCGATCCCCGCTGGACAATCAATGAGCACGTAATCATAGTGCTTGCTCAGGGCTGAGGCCAACTGTCGCATCTGTTCTGGGGTAATGGCATCCTTATTGCGGCTTTGGGCTGCGGGCAGCAACACCAGCCTATTCAGGCGTTTATCGCGCACAAGGGCTTGATCCAAGCGACACTGCCCGGTCAGCACATCAATGGCGGTGTAAACCACGCGATTTTCCAAGCCGAGTAGTAGGTCAAGGTTACGCAAGCCAAAGTCGGCGTCAATGAGCACCACCGATCGCCCCAATTTGGCCAAAGCCACACCAATATTGGCACTGGCGGTTGTTTTCCCCACGCCCCCTTTGCCCGAGGTAATGACAATCGTGCGCCCCATTGAACTCCCTAGGAATTGGCTTACTAGAATAGATTATCTCAAGGTGCCTCGGATACGGCGAAGGCTCGCCCCCAAGTATCGGCGGGGGCAATCTGAATCCCTTGGTCTGTGGCGTAGGCCACCTCTGGATAAGGCGGGTTTGGCGGCTCTGGGGTACGTGCCAACAGATCAGCAATCCGTAACTGTGTGGCTGCCATTTCAAGGGTCATAATCCGTGCCCCCCGATTGCCCTTGGCACCGGCGTGGGCGATACCGCGTAATCGCCCCCAGACGATAATATCGCCGGCAGCAATGATACTGGCTCCTGCATTGACATCGCCAACAATCACCACAGTGGCGTCATGGTGAATTTCCATGCCTGATCGCAGGGTTGTTTTCAAGTAAAGGGGGTTGGCCATGGGGTCTGAGTCCCCCTCAGTCTCTTTTGCAATTAAGGGTGGCAGTTCCCCCTGCTGGACACTGTAGCCAAGGGTAGCGGCAGCGATCGCCGTCTGGCGGCGTTCGGTAATAATCTTGTCCAGTCGCAACTGATGCTCGCTGAGAGCCTCGGCCAACTGTTGAAGCTGTGACTGATCTAAAAGCCGCTGTCCGCAGGCACAATCTACGGGTAAGGTCTCTGACCAGAGGTGTTCTTGACCGACAAGGTAAAGTTGCAACTGCGGCCACAGGTCAATCCAGTCTAAATCGGCCGGCAACGTGAGTCGGTAGCGCCCTCCACAGTGTTCTAAAGCAAGGCCGCTGACAATGGGTGTGCTTTGCTCCACCTCAAGAGTTACCGCAGGGCTTTCAGCAGGTTCCTCTACGGGGGTTGACTCAGACTCACTCATGGTTTTTCCACTCGCAGTCGCTGTGTAATCAGAACCATGCCCGTATCGCGAATTAAGGCCACAGAGACCCAGCGATTACCGGCTTCTTGAGGCGCACGTCCCACCTTAAAAATCCCGCCCGCAGAGAGGAGTTCCAATTTGACGGGGCTAGGATTGGCGTAGGTTTGGGCGTTGATGGGCTGATCGCTGGCGGCGCCGAGGAGAATGGCATTGCCAATGGGTTCTTGCACAATCGCATCAAGGCTAAATTCTTCACCCGCACGCACGGCTTGGGGGAGGGAGAATTGCACCGTAGGCGGTGTCGCACCAATCGTGATCGTAGTTTTTTCGCTGGTAATGTCTTGGCGGATGATTTTGCCGTTGCGGATGACTTGGGTGGCTTGCAGGTTGCCACGAATGTTTTGCGGGCGATCGCTCGTGCCGCCGGCTCCTTCAATGGTTGTACTAATCTCTAGAATCCACTCATTTCCCTGCTGTTGCCAACGGTTCACCGTCGTGCGGTAGCGGATGTCACGGTAGGGTTGCCAAAACGTCGGCAGTTGTTTGCGCAAAATTTCAAGGGTGAGGCCGTCCCCTGTTTTGAACTCAGGGTCATAAAAGGCTAGCACTGCCTCTAGATTCTTTTGACTGGCTGCTGTATCCAACCCGTTAAGGAGGGATTGCAACGATTCTGGCAGAGCAGCCGGAGTGGCTTGCGCGAGGGGAGCCGCCCAAGTCTGCTCCTGTATCCCCCCACAGATCACTGCCAAGCCAAGAACTGAAACCAAAAAAGAGCGACGCATCATTCACTGCCTTTGCGACTCGTTTGCCATTAAGGTCTATTCATCAAAATTGGCGGAGTTATCTTGCTCGTCAGTGGGAGGACGATCCAAGGGTTGATAGGGCACATATTCACTGCCATCCGTTGTGCCTTCCGGACGGGGGCGGGGGGGTCGCCGTCGCACAGGGCGATCGCTCACTTCCGCAGTTTCCGTAATCGGCGGCGGCGGTCGGCGGGTTGGCCGGCGGGTTGTCGGTGTTGGTGGACGATAGGGTTCATCGACAATCTCATCTGCCGGTGGTGGGGTCGGTCGCGGACGCCTTGAAGAGGGACGCCGAACACTGGGGCGGCTAGGGGGTGGGCTACTGCGGCGTGAGGGTAAACGTCCGACCGGGGGGGCATCCTCTACATCCTCGTCTTCATAGCGCGATCGCGACACCTCACGACTGCCCCGAATTCGCCGCAGGGGTGGGTAATCCTCCTCCTCTTCCTCTTCATCCTCGTAGGGTTCGAGTTCCTCCAGCTCCGCTCGATAGGTGTAGCTACGGCTCACGGGTCGCTCTTCATCCACAATCGGGGTATTTCGCCGCGCCTGCTCGGTGGCCACCCGTCGTAGCCGAATACTCTCGTAGGCAAAAAAGGCAGCGGTGCCTGTTAGTAGAAACTGGCCAAACAGCAGAATTGGATCGAGGCGCCACCCTTGGAAAAAGAGAATCCCACCGCACAGAAGAGCCACTGCGGCGAAGAAAATATCGTGATCTCGCGCTAACTCTGGCTGAATCGAGCGCAGAAAATAGAGGAGCGCCCCCGCAACCGCTAGGCCAATGCCCAAAATACCAGCAGGCCCAAGCCCGACATTAACAATTTGACCAAGGAGGGGGGAAAAGGAAAGATACGTCATTTAACCGGTTGATTGAAGGGGCAAAATAAAACACAGAGTCACAGCGCTATGGCCATGACTCTATTTTAGCGATGATTGCAAAGCCCACCAGCTGCTTGGCTGCCTATGAAGAACGCTGCACTTTATCAATTTGACTAATGGTGATCAAAGCAGCGAAGGTTAAACCCAGCACCACCGCGCCGGACAATAGCCCAATAAAGAAACCTTTAAGAGAAGGGGTAATGGTCAACAGTAGAGGGTACGCAGAATGAATCATGGCTGTTGCTTGCAGGTCAAAGTGAACACTAGGATTTTAACAAAATCTGGCTTCGCTGCTATTAGACCCAGTGTCGCCAAGCTCGGAGTCGCGTCAGTAGCCGCTGCTGAAGGCGTTCCCAAAACGCAAAGGAAAGGACGCCTCGGGGTTGCTCTCGTGGGACTAAGCCGATATTTGCCCCGACCGGTCTGAGCGATCGCCCCATGGCCATCGCCGCTTCGCGAGCCTCTTCTCTAGGAGGAATAAACGTGAGGGTGGGAGCGGGTAGCCAACGCGCCAGTTCGCAATAGCGATCGCGGGGATGATTTTTTACTTGTCCCTGCACCACCAACGTCGTCGATTCGCCACCATCCACCGCCGTTGCATCAGTGACGCCCTGCTCCAGTAAAAACGCCTGAAGCTGCCCAAAGGAGACCCCCGGCGAACCACCATTGCCCCGCCCATCGCTGACGACGAAAATATATTCATTGCCCCGTCTGCCGAGAATCGCCTTAGGAGAAGTGCGATCGCTGTCATCCACAGGTAGCTTCCTGCCGCCCTCTAAAAGCTGCTGCGAGCCACTCACCACATGAAACGGCTGCGCAGGTAAGCTGCCTCGGTAAAACTCCATCCCCCCTTGAGCCGGGAAATGCACAATCGCTAAATAGCCCCCCTCATAGGGACGCACCACCTGACCATTCACGATGTAGGCTCCGAGAACCCCCGCTGGAATCGTGCCTCGACCGCTTAAGCAGGTCTGCCGTAGTGCCCCATAGTCAATACCCTCAGGCTTTAATTCCCCCATAACCCATTTCTGATAGTCCTGAAAGGAACGCAGGGAATTCGCATTTAACCAGCGGAAGAAATTCGTATTCATCGCTGCCACAGCTCCCGTCCGCCGCGCAAAAGCCGCTGTCGTTTCTAAATAGGTATCTTGGCCATTGGGGGCAGGTTCTGTCATGACCACCCGATAATCCGCCATCGGCGCAGCCACCATATATACCTGCGTTTGATCCACTCTATGGGTCGAGTACTGAAGAGTGGCTAATGAGAGGCCAACCCAAGGCAACACACTCAGCATCTATTTTCCTCCAGCACAGCCTTCAGTTTCGGTGGGCTATCTCTAACCTAGGACGCAAAAACAGATGATTCTGTCCCCAAGCTGCTTTAAGGATAGTGAATAAATCAACATAAATCTTTAGGTTCTTTTAACCCACATCCTTGGGGAATCTGCCTAGGATCAGGGTGGGATTTTCTGGACGCTTTGGCACCATGGAACAAATACCCGCTTCAATTTGGACACTCACCGCTGGCATTGTTGTTACCCTGATTAGCTTCTGGGTTGGTCATCACCATGGCCTCCTGCCGGAACAGGCCTCTGAGCAGGCTCCCTTGGTGGATAACTTCTTTGACATTATGCTCACAATTGGTACCGCTCTCTTTTTGGTGGTACAGGGTGCGATCATCCTCTTTGTGATTCGCTATCGCCGCCGTGCCGGTGAGGAAGGGGATGGCCTACCCATAGAGGGCAACTTACCCCTAGAGGCCTTCTGGACGGCCATTCCTGCCCTGATTGTGATTTTCCTTGGTATCTACAGCGTGGATATTTTCCAGCGCATGGGGGGACTGAATCCGGGGGATCATGCTCTGCACTCCATGCACACCCCTAAACCAGCAGTGGCGGTTGTTGCCGAAGCCCCCTCAAAAACCACCAGCGATGCAACTGCCCTTTTAGCAGCAGCGCCAACCCCTGAAATTGGCATTGGTGCCAGCCCCGATGTTCAAGGCAAAGCCCCAGACGTAGTGGTGGATGTGGCGGGTATGCAGTATGCATGGATTTTCACCTACCCCGACAGTGGCATTGTCTCCGGCGAATTGCATATCCCAGTGGGCAAGGATGTCCAATTGAACCTCTCCGCACGGGATGTGATCCATTCCTTTTGGGTGCCGCAGTTTCGCTTGAAGCAGGATGCGATTCCGGGTGTGCCCACTGAACTGCGCTTTAAGGCTACCAAGGTCGGGACATACCCCGTCGTCTGTGCTGAACTCTGTGGTGGCTACCACGGTGCCATGCGCACGCAGGTGATCGTGCATACTCCAGAGGATTTTGAAGCGTGGCGTAGTCAAAACCAAGCGATCGCAACGACTCCCGTGATCCCCTCCCTGAGCGATCGCCATGTCGAGGAGATGGGCGTCACCCCCCAATTAGTGGCGCAAGTAGAAGCAATGACCCACCACCATTCTCCGTCAAAGCTTTAGTTTTCTTCCTACTGTTGCATTCTTGAGAGAGTTATGGCGCAAGCACAACTGCCGCTAGATACCCCCTTGTCGCTCCCTGAGCATCCCAAGGCGTGGAAGTGGTACGACTATTTCACCTTTAATGTTGATCACAAGGTAATTGGCATTCAATATTTGGTCACCGCCTTTATCTTTTACTTGATTGGCGGACTGATGGCGGTGGCCATGCGCACGGAGCTGGCAACGGCAGATTCAGATTTTCTCAATCCCAATCTCTACAATGCTTTCATGACCAACCACGGCACCATTATGATTTTCTTTTGGGTGGTGCCAGCGGCCATTGGTGGCTTTGGCAATTACTTGGTGCCCCTGATGATTGGGGCGCGGGACATGGCCTTTCCCCGCTTGAATGCCTTAGCCTTTTGGCTGAACCCGCCGGCGGGGGCATTACTCTTGGCCAGTTTCCTGTTTGGCGGTGCCCAAGCGGGTTGGACCTCCTATCCGCCCTTGAGTACGATCACGGCCACTACTGCCCAGAGTATGTGGATTCTGGCGATCGTCCTTGTGGGTACCTCCTCGATCATGGGATCGGTGAATTTCATCGTCACCATCTGGAAGATGAAAGTGCCTAGTATGCGCTGGGATCAATTGCCCCTCTTTTGCTGGGCCATGCTAGCCACCTCTCTGCTGGCTCTAGTGTCAACGCCCGTGCTGGCGGCGGGGCTGATTTTGCTGCTGTTTGATATTAACTTTGGCACCTCGTTTTACAAACCCGATGCCGGTGGGAACGTTGTCATTTACCAGCACCTTTTCTGGTTTTACTCTCACCCGGCGGTGTACCTGATGATTTTGCCGATCTTTGGCATTATGTCTGAGGTGATCCCGGTTCATGCCCGTAAGCCCATCTTTGGCTATCAGGCGATCGCCTACTCCAGTTTGGCCATCTGCTGCGTGGGTCTCTTTGTCTGGGTACACCATATGTTCACCAGTGGTACGCCCCCTTGGATGCGGATGTTCTTCACGATTTCGACACTGATTGTGGCGGTGCCGACAGGAGTAAAAATCTTTAGTTGGGTCGCCACCCTCTGGGGGGGCAAGATTCGCCTCAACAGTGCCATGCTCTTTGCCATTGGCCTACTGTCGATGTTTGTCCTTGGTGGCCTCAGTGGTGTGACCTTGGGGACTGCCCCCGTGGATATTCACGTCCACGACACCTACTATGTGGTGGCACATTTCCACTATGTCCTCTTTGGGGGCTCCGTGTTTGGTCTCTATGCGGGGATTTACCACTGGTTCCCCAAAATGACAGGACGGCTCCTCGATGAGCGCTTAGGGATTCTCCACTTTGTGCTGACCTTTATTGGCACGAACTTGACCTTTTTGCCGATGCATGAGTTGGGTCTTAAAGGGATGCCCCGCCGCGTGGCCATGTATGATCCCCAGTTTGAGCCAATTAATCTCATCTGTACGATTGGTGCCTTTGTCCTAGCTTTCTCAATTATTCCTTTCCTGATTAACATCATTTGGAGCTGGAATAAGGGCAAAATTGCCGGCGATAACCCTTGGGGCGGTCTCAGCTTAGAGTGGACGACCAGTTCACCGCCGCTGATTGAAAACTGGGAAGTGCTGCCTGTGGTCACCAAAGGTCCCTACGACTACGGCATTGAGCAGCGCAAGGAAAGCACTGATGAGGATGAGGACGAGGAAGAGTAGGACGCTTTAGGAGCAAGCCATGCAAGGTACTGTTGACTCTCAAGCGACGGCCATAGCCGTTGATCATGCCCATGAGCACCCTGATTTTCGGGTTTTAGGGTTGCTGGTCTTTTTGATTTCTGAATCCCTAATGTTTGGTGGCCTCTTTGCGGCCTATTTACTTCTGCGGGGCATGAATGAGCAATGGCCGCCCGAAGGCACTGAGGTGGAACTTCTTGTGCCCACCATCAACACCATCATCCTTATTTCCAGTAGCTTTGTCATCCACTACGGCGATGTTGCCATCAAAAAGGATGACGTTCGCGGCATGCGCCAATGGTACTGGATCACGGCGGCCATGGGGGCAGTGTTCTTGGGCGGTCAAGTTTATGAGTACCTCACCCTCGGCTACGGCCTGCGCACAAATGTCTTTGCCAACTGCTTTTATGTGATGACGGGCTTCCATGGCCTCCATGTCTTTGTGGGGATTTTGCTGATTTTGGGGGTGATCTGGCGATCGCGCCGCCCCGGCCATTACAATGCCCACAAGCATACGGGGGTGGCCATGGCAGAGATCTACTGGCACTTTGTGGATGTGATCTGGATTATCCTCTTCACCCTGCTGTATATCCTGACTCGCTTTTAGGGACAGGTCTTGAATTGGGGCGATCGCGGATCAAAGTTGCACTGATAGACCACAGGTGCTTGCCAACTCAAGGGAATTTCCAAGAGGTCACGGGTACCCGTAATTCCCTGCAAGAGAAAAAGAACAAGGGCAAGGGAATTCAAGCCAATGTGAATCCGCCGCCACCTGAGCGATCGATCTTGGTAAATCTCCCCCACAATGGCCACAGAAAAAATCATCAGCATCACCGCCGCCAAGCCAAAGTAAAAGTGGGAAACCCACCACTCGTCATCACGGCGAAAGACCCCCGGTTGAAAAGCTAGAATGGTCACCCCCATCCCTGAGAGGGTGGCAAAAACAGCACGCCATAGCTTCGATTGAGCGCGATACAGCAGCGCCGTTGCTGCAATGGTGACAACAAACATCAGTGCCACGAGGACAACAGAGAGCGGTTGCAGTGTCTGATTCTCCGCCTGCATCAAGAAGCCCTGAAATCCAAACACCACTGAATAGGCCAAGGCCACCAATGTGATGCCAACCACGCCGGCTGCTAAAAGATTGCCCAATTTGACATGCAGGGTGCCCACTGTGGGTGGGATGGTGGTGTCTTTGAGACGACGCTGCCGCGTTTGCAGAGCAAAGAATGTGGTGATGCCAATGACCGGAAAGACAAATGTGCAGGCCAAGATGGGATGCAACAGCAAAATGATGTCTTTGAGGTTGAGAAACATACTGGCTAAGAACGATAAGGCCAGTTTTAAGGTAACGAATCTAGGGGCGGGGCAAATCAAAGAACAGCACTTTTGTCAGTAAGCCAACTGTGGCCACCAACAGGGTCACTAGGAATCCCCATAGCCGCGCATCTGTGCCCGCTTGTCGCTTAGAAATATCCTGCAAGGTGGACTCTACCGTATCAATCCGCTGCCCTAACTGTACTTCTATGGAATTGATACGCTGCTCCAGTTTGGCCTCCACAGCCTTCATCTGTTGCTCCAGCTTAGCTTCGACAGCATTGATACGCTGCTCCAGTTTGGCCTCCACAGCCTTCATCTGTTGTTCCAGCTTAGCTTCGACAGCATTGATGCGCTGCTCTAGTTTGGCTTCGACGGCGTTGATGCGCTGCTCTAGCTTAGCCTCCACAGCATTGATACGCTGTTCAAGTTTGGCCTCGACAGTATCAATTTTGTCCTCAAGCCTTTGGAATTTCTCGTTACTCGTGGCGATGTGAATATCCAGCTTTTTATCCATGGCTTGGATGGCAGCCTGCATTGACTGCATATCGGCCTGCATCCCTTGGATAGCATCTAAAACTTGGCTCAATTCGGAACGGCTAACGGGTTCAGTCATGATGCTGATACTTGATTAACGGACGTGGAGGGATTCGAACCCCCGACCCTCAGAACCGGAATCTGATGCTCTATCCACTGAGCCACACGTCCAGCCTTCTCATCATAGCATTAACCAAGGTAGGCTTGCTGAACCCGTGGATCATTCAGGAGATCCGCTGCACGACCGCTGAGGGTCACTTGACCCGCTTCAAGCACATAACCGCGATCGCCCAATTGTAAGGCTAGGTGCGCATTTTGCTCGACCAGTAGCATTGTCATCCCCTGTTGCCGCAGTTGTGCCAAGATGGCAAAAATTTCCCGTACTAAATTGGGCGCTAAGCCTAAACTGGGTTCATCAAGGAGCAGTAAGCGAGGACGACTCATCAGGGCACGGGCGATCGCCAGCATTTGTTGCTCACCGCCACTGAGGGTTCCCGCCAGTTGGTATTGCCGCTCTCGTAGTCTAGGAAAGCGCTTGAGTTGTTCTTCGAGGTCTTGTGCAATCTGCGCCTCATCTCGACGACAGTAGGCACCGAGAAGAAGATTGTCGCGTACGGTTTGGCGGGCGAGAACCTGACGCCCCTCTGGACAATGGGCAATGCCCAGGCTCACTAATTCATGGGGCGATCGCCCTGCAATCGATTGACCGGCAAAGCGAATGGTACCTTTACTGGGAACGAGTCTAGAGATGGCACGCAGCAGGGTGGTTTTGCCAGCACCATTGGCACCCACAAGGGTAATGCACTCGCCGGCTGCAATGGCCAGACTCACCTCGCGCAGAGCGCAAATGCCACCGTAGTGGACACTCAGGGACTCAATTTCCAAGATGCGCGCTTGAGAAGTCATCCCCTAGGCCGTGGTCTGTGATTCCTCCGTATTGGGGGAGCTACCCCGCGCCTCTTCCCATTCAGCAATAGCGGCATTTTCGGTTTGGGCAGCAGCACTGGTGACGAGGGCGCTAATTTCCCGAGAAAAGAACCCTTCTTCCAGTAGCTCCATATAGATAGGATGGAGGTTGCGTTGCAGTTCTTTGAAGATGGCGCGGGCGCGATCGGTATAGCGAAAGTTTTGGTCAAATAAGCTGGCCATCTGAGAAATCCAAGAGCACTGCCACTATCCTAAATCCTATCGGCACACCCATTGCCAGTGGTGGCGCGGACTTTTGTTTTCTTTCCCTTGGGCAATGATGGCAAGTCAATTTGTTATTCATTTTTCGATTGAACTTGACTTGAAGGTGCTGGTGTTGTTAAAGGATGTGTTCCTGTAGATACACCTCAGCCTTGTCCGTAGTCAGCGGTGGGGCAAAAAGATAGCCTTGGCCAGAGGGACAGCGCAGCGATCGCAACAGTTGCAGTTGAGTTGTGTTTTCAATGCCCTCGGCGATGCAATCGAGGTGGAGGTTGCGCGCCAGCACCAAAATCGTGTGAACCACCTCCAGATCTTCTTGGCTGCGATCTATTTGGGAAATGAAGGAGCGGTCAATTTTAATGCCATCGAGAGGCAGATTGCGTAAATAGCTCAGGGAGGAATACCCAGTGCCAAAGTCATCAATGTTAATGCGCACCCCCATCGCCTTCAGCTCGGCAAGAATTTCGCGGGCAGAATCTAAGTGCTGCATCAAGGTACTTTCAGTAATTTCTATCTTTAGAAAGTGCCCTGCTAAATGGTAATGCTCAAGGGTTTGTTGAATCTCAGCTACAAGGGTGGGCAAAGAAAATTGATTGGCGGACAGATTGATGCTCATCGTAAAGCCCACGGACTGAAGCTTGGGATAACGCTGTTGCCACTGCTGCAACTGTTCACAGGCATTGTGCAAGACCCAGCGGGAGAGTTCAAAAATCAGCCCCGTTTCTTCAGCGACGGGAATAAAAACTTTGGGGGAAATCAGCGTATCCCCCTTTTGCCAGCGCAGGAGTGCCTCAAAACCTTTGAGAGATTGGCTCCGGAGCTTGACGATGGGCTGATAGTGGAGGACAAAGTCCCCCCGTTCAATCGCTTGCCGCAGTTCCACTTCTAAGTACAGGCGATCGCGCACCTGTTGCAGCATCACAGGATCAAAGACATCAATGCGATTGTGTCCCTTGGTTTTAGCGTGGTACATGGCCATGTCAGCATCCCGCAGCAGTTCCTCACTACTGGTGTAATGGGGGTTACCCATCACAAGACCGATACTCACCGTGCTGTACAGGGTGTAGTGATCGATTTCAAAGGGATGGTTGAGGCGATCCTGCAGTTGGTGGGCAATGGCTTGGGCATGTTCTATCCCCTCAATATCATTGAGCAAGACCGCAAATTCATCTCCCCCTAGGCGTGCCACTACGTCCTGAGGACTCACACAACGCGTCAGCCGCTGAGCAAAGGCTTGGAGGAATAAATCCCCTGTGCCATGTCCCAGACTGTCATTGAGGGTCTTGAAGCGATCGATATCCAAGCAGAGAACAGCATAGTGGTAGTTGGGGTGCTCGGCTGCATAGCTGAGGGTAAGGCGCAACTGTTCCTCAAAGAACCAGCGATTGGGTAAATGGGTGAGGCGGTCATGGCGGGCTTGGTAGAGGAGTTGGGCTTCGATTGCTTTGCGCTCTTGAATTTCCGCTTGCGCCTTTTGATAGAGTTCTGCTTGCAGGATGGCGATCGCCAACTGGGTCGAAATTTGCTTAATCAGTTCAATTTCACTGTCTTGCCAGTCGCGGGGATGGGCGCATTGATGACAGATGAGCAACCCCCACAGCCGCCCTTCGACAATAATCGGTACCACTAGATTAGCCTTAACCTGATAGTGTGCCAGCAAATCGCGATAGCAGGGAACGAGAGGGGCGGTGTCTAAATTGTGCACGACATGAATGCGACCGCGTTTGTAGGCCTCTACATAGCGTTCCGTAAAGCAGGAATCCCCCACGACATCCCCAAGAGCTGACAACCAAGGAGGGATCACCGCTTCAACGTCCATAATGCCGCGCCAATCCTCGAGGAAGCGATAAATGAGCACGCGATCGCAGCCCAAGAGTTCTCGCACATCCTTGACGGCAGCTTCGAGAATCGTGGCCAGATCAAGGGATTGGTGAATGTGCTGGGTAATTTGTACCAGCAGGCGATCGTACTGGGCTTGGCGCAGGAGTTGCTGTTCCACCTGATGGCGATCGATGGCATGGCGGATACTGCGCGCCAGCAAGTTGGGGCTGAGTTCCTGAAAGCTCAAGTAGTCCTGAGCACCACTGTGGAGGATCTGCGTGGCCAGATCCGGACGATCGCTGGGATCAATCACAACTAAGGGTAAGTGTGGATAGCGTTGCTGGAGTGTTTGCACTGCTTTAAGAACGTGATCCCCTTGAGCAATGAGGACAAGGAGATTGGGCTTGGCCTGAGCAACCACCCCGGGGGTTAAATGAGAATACGGACAGGTGTGAACTTGATAGCAAATGTAATCAATCTCGGCGAGATGGGGATATAAAATTTCACCCGATTGGGGGATGTTTTCGATCAGTAATATGTTGATGGATGGCAATAAGCATTTTTTTTGAGGATATTTTTGCGCAGAGTCTTCTGCGACGACTTCAAGGGTCGCTAGTGATTCTAAAGGGCAGTCATCAACAGCGGATAAAACAAGGAGTTTCTCAATCATTGCTAAGTCATCATTCAACACATTAAAATCACAAACTATACAAAAACTTATCAAGGAATATTATTTGTTGCTTCTTCCTAAGTCCATCATACAGCCCTTTTCTAAACTATTGGAGCAGCGATGGCGCTTCATCCCTCAAAGAGCGGTTTTGAGGTTTTTCTGACCGTGATCCCGTCACTGTGAAAAGGGGTGGGGATCGCTGTGAGATCGTGATAGAGAACACGTTTAGACTGCTATCAAAATTGCTAGGTTAGGAGCAGCATTCCCCAAAGGCAGGGGGTTGATCATTGTGCTGCAAAAACAACTTCAAAGCTGGCTGCGGGTTTCTTTATCGACATTGACGCTGGCGATCGCCCTTGTAGTTTCCCCATCCCCGGGTCTCGCCCAGCGGGATTTGATCCCCATTGACGGTTCCGATGAGGATATTCAGCTTCTCTTTGATCTGGTTTATTATCCGCGCCGCGATCCTGCCCGTTTTCGGCTGCAAAACAGTGCTGAGGTGGAAGCCTATCAGTTGATTCGCACCATTTTGCGTACGGGCACGACCCTCTATATCCGTCAACGCCAAGATGATAATTACGGCTCCTATAGTTTTAGTCGCGATCGCTTGATCTTGCGTCCCCGCGCCCTTGCCCATTGGCCAATTTTTATCGAAACGCTGCGCCACGAGGGCTGGCACGTCGTTCAAGCCTGCTTTGCCGCCAAACGAGATTTGGATTCCTTGGTGCCCGTGGGCATTCGCGTCAGCCCCGGTATCGTTGCGGATCTCTACCGCAAGAGTGGCTATAACCCCGAAGACATTCCAATTGAGGCCGAGGCTTTTGCTGCTGAGCGGGTACCCAATATGACATTGCAGGGGCTACAGCGTGAGTGTGCCGACTGGCTCAACCGCCCCAGCAAGGACTAGCCAGAAGAACGGGTCGATGCACCGCAATGCCGACAATAGGGTAAGTGGCGATAGGTGGGCTGCTGACAATTGGGACAGGGCATCCACTGCAAATAACCACAGTGGGGACAGTGCTGATCGAGCTCCCGTAGCCGCTTGCCACAACGGACACAGCGGAGTTTTTGGACTCGGCCTGCCGCCTGTCGCTGTGGATTGAGGAAAAGAGCTTGCGCCACTTTAATCATGCCAAACCCGACCGCTGGAATCAGCAAGATATAGAGGTAGCTGACCAAAAAAAGCAGACCGCCAAAAAGAGCAAGAATGACATTAGCCAGCCACTCAAAGAGGGCTCCCACCTGCAATAGTTCAAAAATCTTCAGCACCAAAGGAATCAAGAGGATCACCAGTAGGTGCCAACTCATGAGGGCAAGCAGGCCATGGCGGTGGCGATCGGCAAAACGATGCACCACTAGGGCGATCGCAATCAGCGGTAATAGAAAGAGGGCTTGTAAAACAAATTGGAGACTGGGATACCAAAACTGAGAGCGCTGATATTGGTTCTCAAGCTGGGCAAAGGTGGCGTCCTCGGCTAAAAATTTCAAGAAGGCTTGGCTATCGGCTTCTTGGAGAATCGCCTGTTCAAGGGCCGCCATCTCATTTTTGAGAGCGGCAATTTGGCGGTTGTTGGCCTCAAGGGTGGCTTTGGCCTTGGCGGCTTCCACCAAGTTGATCGATTGATCCGGGGGTTGCCCCGCAAGCTGCTCTAATAGTGTCGAGTCATACTCTTGACGAATGCGGGCATTGGTGGCCTCGAGGGTTTGAATTTGTGCCTGTTTCTGCTGTCGTTGCTTAAGTCGGGCTTGATTGGTGGGGTGGTTGACGGCATCTTGATACTCTGCATAGGTGAAGCAAATGGCGGAGATGGTTCCCAGTTTGCCCTTGCTGCTTTCCTGTAGGCGCTCCACAGCGGTCTGGGGCGGGGGGTCAAGGCTAATCTGCTGCTCTAGAAAACGAATGTCGCGCTCCCTAGCGGTGTCTTGGCGATAGGCTTGCCAAGGAGCATAACAGGGCTGGGCTTGACTGGGACTCAAAGGCCAATTGCTAATTTCGCTGAGGCCACTAAAGACATTAATGAGGATAAAAATATCCACCAAGATAATGACAATGAGACTGACCCAATTCAGGGGTTCGTCATTGACAAGGCGCGATCGCCGCCAAAATCCCCGCCAGAGTCGCCTCAACCCGCTTGTGATATTCATGGCAGCGTAAACCCAAAGGCAAGTTTTACCCGCTCTAGGGTTGCATTGGCCACGCGGGCAGCCTGTTCTTGGCCTTTTTTGAGCAAATCCTTGAGATAGCTGGGGTCTGCCATAATCTCTTGGTATCGCTGCTGAATCGGTTCTAGGGTAGCAATCACCGCATCGGTGAGGAGGGGCTTAAACTGTCCCCAGCCCATATCGGCACATTCTGCTGCCACTGCCTCTTTGGTTTTTCCCGTGAGTACTTGATAGAGACTCAGCAGGTTATTGGCTTCGGGGCGATTGGGATCGTCAAAGGTCAAGCCACGAATCGGGTCAGTTTTGCAGCGCTTGATCTTCTTGCGAACCTCATCCGGCGAGTCCAAAAGGTTAATGCGACTCAGTTCCGAGGGATCCGACTTCGACATTTTCTTGGTGCCGTCGGTGAGACTCATCACCCGTGCTCCCGCCTTGGCAATCAAGGGTTCCGGTAGCTTGAGAATTGGCGGCTGATTGCGGGCAAAGAGGTAGTTCACACGAGCGGCAATATCGCGGGTCAGTTCCAAGTGTTGCTTTTGATCTTCCCCCACAGGAACTAGATCGGCATCGTAGAGCAAAATATCCGCGGCCATGAGCACAGGATAGTCGAGTAGTCCTGCCGCCACGTTTTCCCCCTGCTTGACGGCTTTTTCCTTGAATTGAATCATGTCCTCCAGCCAGTTGAGGGGGGTAATGCAGTTCAGTAACCAAGTGAGTTCGGCATGGGCGCTGACGTGGGATTGGACAAAGATGGTGGCGTGGGCTGGGTCAATGCCACAGGCCAAGTACAGAGCAGCAACAGTATAGGTATTAGCCGCCAGTTCTGCGGGATTGTGGGGGACGGTAATGGCATGTAAATCCACCACACAAAAGTAGTTTTCATACTCGGCTTGCCCCGCCACCCAGTTGCGAATGGCTCCGAGATAATTCCCCAAGTGCAAGCTACCTGTGGGCTGGACTCCCGAAAGCACCCGTTTTTTGGTCACCCCAACCTCCTCTAATTGTGTTCCTACTATGCTACAGCCCTTTTCCTATGGATGGAACACGGCTTAAACGATGAAAGCCCCTATCCCATGGCAGGGTCATCTGGGCTTGCCCAATGCCCGCAGGGGTCTGGGTGTCGCTATCCCTAACTTAGCGCTGAGTCCTGCTGGGTCGCTTTAGTGCGTGCTTCTAACTCTTCAAGGCGGCTTTTTAGGGTTTGATTTTCCTTTTGTAACTCGTTGAGGGTGGTCTCAAGGGTCTTGAGGCGGTCATCGCTGCCAAGGGCTTTCTGAACTTTGGCGATTCCTTCATCAACTGATCGTTTGATACGGCCGTCGGTGGTGCGATCGCCCAGCTGCTGCAGCAGGCCTAGAACTTGGGGATGGTCAATTTGACTCAGGGCTTGGACAACGGCCATCTGGGTAAAGAAAAAGGTCTCGTGGCTGAGTTGCTCTAGCCGTTCCAGAATTTGCTTCAGTTGGGGATGGTGGCGATCGCCAATGGTGCCAAGGGTACGAATGGCGGCCAAGCGTAGGGGTTGCGGGACATCAATAGCGGTGTAGTCAAGAACCAAATTCACCGCCTCTGGAGACTCCTTGAGTTGCCCCAAGCCAGCGATCGCCCCACAGCGTACCACCTCATTCCAGCCTTGTCGTTTTTCCAAAGCCTTCCGCAGTCGTTTCAGCACTTTTTCGAGCTTGGGTTTCGGTTGCGGTTTGGCAGCGGCAATCACACCAATTCCCTTCAGGGCGGCAGCTTCAACGCTATAGCTGGGGTCGCCGTGCTTGGCAATGGGCTTGAGAAGTTCGTAGGCTTTGGCGGACTTAAACCCAGCAATGGCCTCCACTGCGGCGGCACGAACATGGGGGTGATCATCGGCTAGTGCCAGCTTGAGCGCCTCTAAGCTTTGATCCAGTTGAATCGTGCCCAGCACTTTGGCAATTTCACGCCGCACTCCCCAAAAGGGTTCCCGTTGCAGCGCCGCCGCCAAGGTTTGCACAACTTCTAGGTTTCCTTTTTTGCCTAGGGCAATGGCAGCTTGAACCCGCCCCAAAACATCGGGGTCGTACTGCAGTTGGGCTTTGAGTTCAGGGAGGGGGTACTCTAGGGTAACGGTTTTGAGGGTATGGTTGCCGGCATCAAAACTCACAAAGGTGGGCTGCTGTGGCAGCGGCAAATAGAAGGTGTGCTCTGGTTCATGAATGCGCAGGGGAATGGTTTTGACCGTCACCTGCCCCTGATCATCCACCGTACCGATGCCAACAGGAATCCGCAGATCAAAAAGGTTGCGCTCTAGGGGCGTGACCCCATCGGTCACCTGCTGCTGCTTGACGGTAAGAACGGCTAGTTGATCGGCTACCTCCCAGCGATAGCTCACATGGAAGTCGGGATGTCCCCCACGAAAAACGTATTGGTCAAAGAGGGGAAGTAGGTTGCGCCCAGTGGCCATTTCAATCGCCCGCAGCAGATCCACCGTTTCCACAGCTTGGTGGGCGTAGGTGCGGACAAAGGTTTGAATGGCTTTCCAGAATAACTCTTCTCCGAGTTCCTGGCGGATCATGTGATAGACACAGGCGCCTTTTTCGTAGAGGTGGCGATCGTAGAGTTCAATGGCTTCGCGATAGACATGGGTGACAATGGGGCGGCGGTAGCGATCGCTATCCTCACTGAGGTAGTTGCGCAATTCCCCAAGGCGATAATAGGCGGCAAAATCAGCGCCATATTCCTCCTCAAACCAGAGCACCTCGGCATAGGAGGCCATGCCCTCCTTGATCCAAGCGTGAGACCAGTGCTTGATCACCACCAGATCGCCAAACCACTGGTGTGCCAACTCATGGGCCACTAAACTTTCACTGCGAAAATCTTCAGCGGCGGCTCGCTCATCCAACAGACAGCGGTCTGTCAATAGGGTTGTCGAGGTATTTTCCATACCGCCAAAGATAAAATCGGCCACACAGACTTGGGCATATTTGGGGTAGGGATAGGGATAGCCATAGATACGGCTGAAAAAGTCCATCATCTTTGGCGTTTTGCCCAAGGTGCGGCGGGCATCAGCAGCGCGATCTTTAGCAACGTAGTAGGTGACGGGCTTCCCCTGCCACTGGTCATCAAAAACCGCAAAATCCCCCACCGCTAGGGTCATCAGATAAGTGGGATGGACCTGGGGTTGATACCAGTGAAAGATTTGCCACTCTCCCTCGCTGTAGCAGGCACGCAATTCCCCATTGGAAATGGCCTGTAAGGGTTGGCGCACCCGCGCTCGTACCTCTGACGTCGCCAGCTGCCCAGGAGAATCAAAGCAGGGAAACCAATAGCGGGAGTCCTCATCTTCCCCTTGAGTCCAAGCTTGGGGGGGATCAGTGGCAACAAAGTACAATCCCCGCTGGGGTTTCTGCAGGCGGTAGTCAATGGTGATCACCAGCACCTGATCTGGGTGAATCCCCAAGCTCGCATCAAGAGAAATATCCAGAAATTCACCATCGTAGTGGAAGGCTTGGGGTTGGTGCTGCACAGTCACACTCTGAATCTGTTGCCCCACGGCATTGAGGCGCAGCTGGCGCACTTGGGAGTGCAATGGTCGTAGATGGATATGACACTGTCCCCAGCATGCCTGGGTCTCTAAATCTAGGGTCAAGTCCAAGCAGATATGTTCCACCTGCCCCACTCGATCGGGACTGTAGTGGGGACGCGCACCGCTGAGGACAAAGGATTTGGCTGGGGTGACATCAAGAGTCATAGGTCATGTTGAGCCGCACTTGCTCTTAGTCTAAGGGGCATCAATCGAGGAGTTCAACCACCTTATAGCGACTGGTATGACCCTTAATCAGCTGAATACGGGACTTGGGTACCTGAAAATAGGCCGCCAAGACAGCAATGAGTTCCTCATTGGCTCTGCCCTCAGTAGCTGGGGCACGCACCGCCACCACTAGCTGGCCGTCAGAATTCACGGAAACAGAAGACGTTCTTGCATTGGGTTTGACCACCAGATGGTATTTCTTCATGCCCTCCTAGCCTGAAGCATGGGCACAGATGTGCTGCCCAATTTGCTTGTCAATTTTCATAATGTGATTCACTAACCAGTCTGCTAACTTACCATGGATCCGGGTGGCGATCGCCGCATCCGCTTGGCTGTCGCGGTACTGCTGCTGCAGCTCTTCAATCATCTCGATGAACTGTTTATGGGCGCAGCGGTTAACTTCTGCTAGGGGGCACTGGTATTTTTCAGCACAGCCTTCTTCATTCCCGAAGTGCCACTCTGCATAATACTTCATGAAAGCAATTAGCTGTTTAATCGCAGCGCTTCCCCGACCCTGTTCAATGGCATCCGCCAGATCATTGACAGCACAGACGAGTTCCTTGTGCTGTATATCAATCATGGGCACGCCGGTCTGCAGCTGCTCTGTCCACGCGAAGCGTTGCATTGTTTTTTATCCCCCTAGACCGATTGCGGGTGGGTTTTTGTTTTCAGAAACGTAAAGATTCCCTCTAGAAAGGAGGAGCTAATTTCTGTTGTTTCAATGAGTTCTGGTTCCCTAGGGCTGGCGGCGGGAGCAGCAATGCCAGCAATTTCCTCGGCAATCCCCACCACTATTAGGCGAAAACAAATTTTTTGCACCTCTAGAATGGGTAAGTTCAACGCTTCACTGATTTCTTGGAGGGTTTTGGTACCGTTAGCGTACTCCCACACTTGCCACTCATGATGATTGAGGCGGTAGGGGGGCTGTCCTTCAATCGTGCTGGCAATGGTTGAACTCGGCAAGGGCAGCTTGTCCATTAGGGCTGTCCAATCCCGCAGCAGTCGTAGACCCGCCAAGGAAATTTCCATGGGTGAGGCACTCAGTCCCGTCATTTCGCCAAAAGGCAGTGGATGGTTGGCATCGAACTTAAACCAGCCCTCATTGAGACTAAAGAGGTGAGGAATCGGTGTCAGTACCTGTTGCTTGAACAATAGCCGCAGCTGTTCTGGCTCAAGGGCACCTTGGGTTTTCAAGCACAGTCCAAGGGATCCGGTTAGGGAACAAAAGGGTAAGAGGCGTTGAATGGTAGTTGGGCGCAGCCAGCCCCGCTGCTCAATGAGCCGTTGCAATCCTTGGTGATCCAAGGTCGTTGTTGCGGCTACAATTTGACCCAAGCGAAAGAAGATATAGTACTCCTGCATTTGGGGAATCAGCGGCATCATCCCCGCCATTTCCACGGGCTTAATGGAAAGGCAACCCGTTTTTTGCCCCTGCTCCAGAAAACGGAAAATTTCCCCCAACGAAAACTCTGATAGATAACCGGTGATTTTCATAGATTCCCCCTAATAAGTTGAGTGATTCTGCGTTCAGTTACGTGGCTAGAGCACTGCGGTTTAATTGCGAGGATTGGGCACTGGCATAGGCTTGAATGAGTGCCATCATGGCAGCGGCAACAGAGGACTGATCTAAAGCATTCACAGGCACCATGGGTGGGCGACGGTGGGGACTCAAGTAGCCAAGGGCGATCGCGATCTCTTCAGCAGGCCACGCATTGGGATTATCGGCATGGCTCAGACCCACTAGCATTGGAATCTTTGTGCGATGGCGCATGAAGGCCAAAATCCGCCGTGCCGCTCGAAAATCTTGGGGACGGTGAGAACTGACCAGTAGGATAAACGCATGGGCTTTGCGAATAAGAATATCCCACATAAAGTCAAAGCGTTCTTGACCAGGCGTGCCATACAGATGCAGGGCAACATTAGGACCAAACTGCAGCCGCCCAAAATCCATCGCTACCGTTGTCTTTTCCTTGAAAGCAGCAATTTCATCCGTTGCCTTGCGATCGGTATCCACCACCTCAATTTCGCTGATGGTACGGATGAAGGTGGATTTGCCTGCGCCCACTGGTCCTGTGATGACAATGCGCATAATTTCCATGGGTTGGCACCTCAATTACGGCAAAACACAGAGGAATCAGGCTGGTCTAAACATTCACGGCTTGCCCCATACCCATAAGTTGGGTTTGCAATTCAGCCAGAACATTTTTAATTTCAAGGTTGATAATGCCCAATTTGGCAGAGGCATCCGCCAGCACAAGGAAAACCGCATCTTCGGTGCAACTGGTGAGAATGCCATACCCACTGGCACCCTCTACAAGGATGCGCTCGATTTTGCCCCGGCTTAGCTCTCGTCCAATACGTTCCCCCAACGACAGCATGGCCGCTGACATCGCTGCCACCCGTTCATCATCCATTCCCCCCGGCAAGGTTGCCGCCAGCGTCAGACCATCGGGAGACACAAGGGCGGCTCCTTGGACATTACTGGCATTGGCAACAAAGTTTTGCAGTGTAGCTTCAAGTTTTGCGGCATTAATTGGCATAATCTAATCCTCGTAAAGATATGGGAACTTTTTGAACAATGACTGCTAGGTGACCTACATGGCAGCAGCCCCTGTGGCAATTAGCCGTTGAAACAGTGCCTGGGTCCAACCGGTTTCCTTAAGAACCGCTTGGGAAGACACCTCGAAGTAGGCCTGTTCAATAAAGGCAAGATCAATCATGCAAATTTTGCCTAGGGCATCACTGAGGGCCTCGGATTTGTTGGCTTCCCTTAACTTTTGCCGCACGGCGTTGACAACAATTGCCATCGCGGGTACCACATGCTGTGGCCCAATGCCAATGCGCACGTGAACCAGACCAATTTTCCAGCGTCGCTCAGCGTAGGCCTTGCCCCAACCATCCATCCCTGTGAACATTTCATGGAACCAGTCGATGAAGGTTTGATGGAGGCGATGAATGCGTCCTTCTGTGGCGTTGAGAATGGCATTCATCTCTTCATCCCGCCCTAGGTAGTCATAAAAAATGTCGGCCATTTGGGGGGCAATTTCCTTTCCCCACGGCGCGGCCTCCGCCAACAGGGATTTGTCTGCATCGGTCAACTGGACTCGCCGTACCATCGTTGCCATAAAATTGACTGGCTCAATTGTCATCTCTTTCGCCTCGAAACACTGAATAACTTTAATTACTAGATCAGGTGAATTGACTGGGCGTCCGTGATTCAGTGATTAGAATCAAGTCAGGCACTTACTCCTGCAAGCTAACAAACAATATTCGGAAAAGCTGAAAATTTTAGAAACAATTAAAGATTCCCCCTTAAAAATCCAAGCACTGCTGGTACAGACCTCTGCATTAGATGCTTGAAAAGCGCTTCCTCACTCCACGACATGCAACCTCAACTCAGATTTAGCCGATTTCACAGGGACTCAACACAGAAATACAAAGTTGCTCCTCATTCTAAAAAGTGTGAAGTTAGCTTACTTATCACTCTGCGTTGCAGAAACAGGCTGCGGTTAATGCAGAGTATTCCCCTGACTTTCTAATGAAAAGTATAGATTTCTCTGTAGTTCTTTGACTGTATTTCTCGACACACTACACAAAATAAAATGATTAGATACATTTTTTAATTATTCTTTAGTTTTTTAATTCGCTTTGTGTGGAAATGAAAGTAACTTTTACAAAATATCCCCAATGCCTTGATCCCATGGCACGGAGTATGCCACCCTTGCATTGTTATCCATCTAGGATGCTTTGAGTCATCGTAGGTATTTATCTTGAGCAAGGGAGGATAGTTGTATGTCCGATCGCTTGACCTACCAAGGCGAAATGGAAACGAAGCTGCAACAACTCGGTGCCCAGCTTGACCAACTCAAGGCAAAGGCGGATCAAGCGGGTGAAGATGTCAAGGCAGATATTGAAGCTAAAATTGAAGCCCTCAAGGCCAAACGCGATGAGATTACTCAGCAATTGGCTGCCCTCAAAGAAGCGGGCGATGATGCTTGGGAGTCCCTCAAAGCAGGGTTCCAGAGTGCGTGGGATGAGTTGAGCAAGGCCTTTGAGGAAGCAGCCAGTAAGTTTAAGGGTGAATAACTGTTTTCTTAGCTCCAACCCTCAATGGTGACATCGACGCGATCGCCCTCGTGGGATAGGGGCGCAATGTTAAGGTAATACAACGGCTGATCGGCAGAAAGATTCCGCAGCCAATGGAGACATTGGGCATCCACATGGACATAGGAGCCGGTTTCCACGGGGGTACGGATCAAGGCGGTTGCTGCCACAGAACTCGCAGGAGGCGTCATCGGGCAGGTAATGAGTTCACCAACTCCCGACACAATTAGGAAAATATCGTCACCGCGATGGTGGTAATGGGGATAGTTGGCTTGTCCGGGTTCAATGCGATAGAGACTAGAGGCCAATTCCGGATTGTGGTGATCCAAAGGACAAACGGCGTAGCCTGGCCGCTTAGGCATCCAGTTTTGGCAACGCTCGATTAATTCAGGAAAGGAGAAAACTAACATTGTGCCCTTAGGATAAATCTTGACCATTATGAATATTAAATTATTGTATCGCCAAGCGATCGCGCTATCCTAGCCAATGGCCGCGGTTCGGAGTTTTGAATGAGTACACCCATTCCGGTCATTGTTGTCGGTGCTCTCGGCAAAATGGGACGCGAGGTCGTTAAAGCCGTACAACAGGCTGCCGACACTGCCCTCTATGCTGCTGTTGATCGCAAGCAGGTGGGGGAGGATATTGGTGAAGTCCTGGGGCTAGGGGCGCTGGGCATTCCAATTAGTGGCAGCTTGCAAGAGGTGTGTGTCGCCGCTGCCCAAGAAAAACAAGGGGTGGTGATGGTGGATTTTACCCATCCCACAGCCGTCTACGAAAATGTGCGCATGGCGATCGCCTACGGTATCTATCCTGTGGTCGGAACAACGGGCTTGAGTCCAGAACAAATTGAAGATCTGGCCGAGTTTGCTGACAAAGCCGATATGGGGGGGGTGATTGCTCCCAACTTCTCCATTGGTATGGTGTTACTGCAGGAGGCGGCCATCCGGGCGAGCCAGTATTTTGACCATGTGGAGATCATTGAACTGCACCACAACCAAAAGGCTGATGCTCCTAGTGGTACCGCCATTCAAACCGCGCAGCGTTTAGCAGAATTGGGCAAAACCTTTAACCCACCGCAAGTGCAGGAGTCGGAACATCTCAGGGGTGCCCGCGGGGCGTGTACAGAGGGGGAGATTCGCATCCACAGTGTGCGCTTGCCGGGACTGATTGCCCATCAGGAGGTGATTTTTGGCGCACCGGGGCAAATTTATACGTTGCGCCATGACACCAGCGATCGCCAGTGCTATATGCCGGGGGTACTGCTGGCAATCCGCAAAGTACGGCAGCTCAAGCGCTTGATCTATGGCTTGGAGAAGCTGCTCTAATTTCGCTTTAACTTTAGACTTCGGGTGTTTGCTGCAACAACCAAAAGCCTTGCAGGGTCTCCTGTTCTGGTCTTTCCTTCACGGCAATGAAATGCAAGCCTTGGCTTTGGGTACAGGCGTCCCTAAAGGCGGCCAGTTCTTTCTGAATCTGGGGATTGCGGCCACTGATGAGTACCCAGCGATCGCTCGCTCCTGTTTCCAACACTAGCAACAGTTGAGGTTCTTCCTCAAAACTCAAATAGGCCGGCTCTAATCCCGACAGCCAACCCGCCAAGGGCAGTGCGCGCTGCGAATAGATAATTAACCCCGGCAGTAGCGTATCGTCACTGAGGGTCAAAAAGGGCAGTGGGGGTACCTCACCAAAGGGCAGTTCCCATTCACCAGCCGTTTTAATTTCCCCCAGAGGAAGACCACTGAATTGCCAGCGATCGCCCCTCAGGGCTGGTGGTAAAGGTTGAGGCGCAGGGAGGATCAACTGGGGTGGCGTTGCCAGATCGGCTTGGTAGTTGGGTAGGGTTGGATAGAGGTTTGTGGCGCGATCGCGCAGCCAATCATAGAGGGCAAACGTGCGCCGACTGGGCACCATCACTAATCCTGCCGCTTCTCCCCCCCGCGTAATAATGCTGGTCATGGCTCGGCGGAAAAAACGTACCCGATCGGGTTGAGCACTGTTTGCCAGTCCCAGTTGCTGCCGCCATTGATCCATGGCTTCTTTGAGGGCAGCTTCTAACCAGCGGGCATTGGCTTCAGCTCCGGCACAAGTTTTGCTGAACTGAAATTGTTGCTGGCGATCGCAAATCAGCAATTCCCAGATTTTTTTGTTGTTTTCATCCACAAGGGGACGGGAATAAAAATCCAACTCCCAGATCGTATCCATTCACACCTAGAGGAACGTTACCCGCAAACTTGAAGCTATTTGCCTTTCCTAGGATAGGCGGTTTTGGCCGTCAAGGTAAATGTATAACCCGATACAGATTTTCCACTGTGAGAACTGGTGCAATCAAAGGTTAATTGCGGGTCAATGCTTTGCTCAGCTCCAGCCAAACAACAGCCAGATCACTTTCTGGCGCGATGGTGCCGCAACTGCGATTTCTCCTCCGCTGAACTCATGTGCAACTCTACTCCATAATCGTTGAGAATGAAAGCGATGTCCAAGTTAAAACTGAAACGTGCGAGACGGCAAAAGCGCCCGTTACGCAACCTTGACCGGCAGCCCAATTTCCGCTGGCGATCGCCAGCCCTTGTCGCCTGCATTCCCCTAGCTTTAATCATTGTGGCTGTTTGGGGAGTGGCTGCTCAGGCACAGGATAAACCCCTCACTCCTGAAGACGTTCAAGGCGTACTCAACACCATTTGGGTACTCATTGCAGCCATTCTGGTGATTTTCATGAATGCTGGCTTCGGCATGTTGGAAACTGGCTTCTGCCGCCAGAAAAATGCTGTCAACATTCTTTCTAAGAACCTCATTGTTTTTGCCTTGGCCACCCTTGCCTACTGGGCGATCGGATTCTCTTTCATGTTTGGTACCGAGGGCAATGCTTTTATTGGCCTGGGGGGCTTTTTCCTCAGTAGTGAAAACCCCGAAACCTACGGTCTTGATCCCTTTCCGGAGGGCTTACCCATCGCTGTGGCCTTTCTGTTCCAAGCTGCCTTTGCAGGAACCGCAGCCACCATTGTTTCTGGGGCAGTGGCCGAGCGGATCAAGTTTGTTGACTTTTTGATTTTCAGCCTCCTGCTCACTGGTATCTCTTACCCCATTACGGGTCACTGGGTTTGGGGGGGTGGCCTTCTCAGCAACATTGGTTTCCTTGGCCCAGATATTGCCTTTAAGGATTTTGCCGGTTCAACGGTGGTTCATGCCGTAGGCGGTTGGTCGGCACTGATGGGCGCTGCGTTCCTAGGACCACGGCTTGGCAAGTATGCCGCAGATGGTACGCCTCGGGCGTTGCCCGGCCACAACATGGGCTTTGCCATGCTGGGGTGTTTGATCCTCTGGATCGGCTGGTTTGGTTTTAACCCTGGTTCTGAACTGGCCGCAAATGAAGCTGTACCCTACATCGCAGTCACAACAAACTTGGCGGCGGCAGCCGGTGGGGTTGCGGCAACAATTACCGCTTGGCTAGCCATTGGTAAACCTGACCTCTCCATGATTATCAACGGTATTCTGGCGGGATTAGTGTCCATTACAGCACCCTGTGCAGGTGTGTCTTACTGGAGTGCCGTGATCATTGGTGCCATTGGCGGTGTGATTGTGGTCTATTCTGTCCTTTTCTTTGACCGCATCAAAATTGATGACCCCGTTGGTGCCACCTCTGTCCACTTGGTCTGCGGCACTTGGGGTACCTTAGCTGTTGGCTTGTTTGACAAAGAGTTAGGCTTGCTCACCGGCCACGGAGTGACTCAGTTGATTGCTCAGATTATCGGTATTTTAACAGTCGGTGGCTTTACTGTACTGCTGACCAGTATCTTTTGGCTGGCTCTGAAACAAACGCTTGGCATTCGTGTTTCCGAAGAAGAGGAACTCAAAGGCTTGGACATCGGCGAGCATGGCATGGAAGCCTACAGCGGTTTCTTGAAGGAGTAACTCGCCTGCCAATAAGTTTGGGGTCGTACCACGCCGCTGAACGATCCCATTGCCCTAGGTGGTTTTTGCTGTCCTCAGCGTTTGAGGGCAGTTTTTTTCTAACTTTGCAGTGATATACGCTACGCTATAGCGGCAGTACATTAGGGAGTTTTGGATGAGCGATCGCGCCATGGCGGTACGGGTGCGACAACACGTTAACCCTCTCAGTCAAAAGTTCCAGCAGGACATTGCTGTTCCCGATTGGTCAACGATTTACGAGCAACCTTCGCAGCCTTTACATCTCGATATTGGCTGTGCCAAGGGCACGTTCTTGTTAGAAATGGCAGCACTGTATCCAGAGCAAAATTTTCTGGGTCTGGAAATTCGCTACCCGCTGGTGGTGGCAGCCAATGAGCGGCGCGATCGCCAGCAACTTCGGAACCTCCACTACCTTTGGGGCAATGCCAATGTCCACTTGGGCAAAATCCTCGGCGGACTCCCCCTGCACACCGTCACGATTCAGTTTCCAGATCCGTGGTTCAAGCGCCGTCACCATAAACGCCGCGTCGTCACCCCTGAACTGGTGGCCACCCTTGCCGAACTCCTGCCCGCTGGTGGGCGTGTTGTCCTTCAGTCAGATGTCTTTGAGGTGGCTGAATCAATGGTGCAACAGTTTCGTGCCCATGCCGCCTTTAGCTCAACCTGTACCGATTGGTTACCCCAGAGTCCTTGGCCCGTCGCGACAGAACGGGAAAAATGTGTCCTCAGTAAAGGATTACCCGTTTACCGCTGGCAATTTGAGCGGTGTGCCCTCTAACTGGCTTTCAAATACTGCTGCCAAGTAGCGACAATTGCTGGGGAGCCGTACCAAGGGGCATCGGGGCGATCGCGCAAGCGACTGCGAGGCGCATGGAGCACATCTTCATAGACCAGATTCTCTGCCCCCTCAAGATGGGCTGCTGCCACTGGTGTCACCCCATCTCCCCAACAGGCACCCTCGCCACAGGTGAGTTTATAGCTTTGATACGTAAACCAATTGGCAAACGAACCGCGTGGTGTGCCATAGATAGCCTTGCCCGCCAGACACACATAGCGAACTTGCGGGTAATAGGCACCGGGGTACGTGGTGTTCACAAAGTCAAGATTGCGGCGCGTCCAACGCTCCTGACTCCGATGGGGAGTACCCAACGTGATTAGCGTGTGCACCCATTTGTGACCCGCCCAAACTTGGCCATCATAGGGTTGATCCCCTAGGTAAATGCGGCTAATCCAGCCCCCCGCTGAGTGGCCAATGAGATGCACGGCGGACGCCCCTGTTGCATTCAGAACATGCTGAATGGTGGTATCCAAGGCCTGTAAAATTGGCGCCACCGATCGCCCCCCCAACGTGGGAAACCACGAGCGTACCCTGAGGGGCACCACCTCCGCCACAAACCCCAATTGCCGCAGATAATCCCGCAGTGGGTAGTACTCAGGGGCAGCCGCTAAATATCCCGGCAAAATAACGACAGGCAACACAGGACTAACTTGCTTGAGGCGTCGCCGGGAAGTGTATCACATTTGGATAGACGGAAATCATTAGCCCCTCGCGAGCCAACAGCGTCTGCGGAAATCGTGCCCGTGCCAACTCACCAATGCGATCTAGACAGTCATCATCATGGCTAGGGTCATGGTGAAACAAAATCAGTTGCTTGACTTGGGCGGCTTGGGCAAGCTTAACCGCCTCCTGCCATGTGGAATGCCCCCACCCCACCTTGCTCTGCTGCGGGTGATAGTATTCTTCATCGGTATAGGTGGCATCGTAGATCATCACATCGGCGCGATCGGCCAAGGCAAACGCCCCCGGATGCAGCTGATCAGGCAAATGCTCCGTGTCTGTGATATAGGCCACATGGATACCCTGCCAACTCACACGGTAGCCCACCCCCCCACCCGGATGATTCAGGGCTTCATTACTCACCACCACACCGCCGCCTAGGTGTACCTGTTCGCCCGCCTCCAAGTCATAAAAACGCAAATCTCCCCCCATAATCTGCAACGGGACAGGAAAGTTGGGGTGCAGCATTTGATCATTCAGTCGTCGTTCAATGCCCTGACCATTTTTCCCCGGCACTGCGTAGATATGGAACTGATTCCCCGGTACAAAGGCGGGCTGAAAGAAGGGAAAACCCTGAATATGATCCCAGTGGGTATGGGTAAAGAATAAATGTGCCGCCACCGGATGTTGACTCATTAAGTGCTCCCCCAGAACCCGTAAACCCGTACCGCCGTCAAAAATGATGCGTTGACCATTAGCTTGAATTTCCACGCAGGGAGTGTTACCGCCATAGCGGACAGTGTGGGAACCGGGACAGGGAATACTGCCGCGCACGCCCCAAAACCGAATGGTGAGTGGGTTAAACATGGGCATATCGCAAATCTTGATCGTAGTGTGCCACAGAAAACACGCTTGACTTGTGATATGGATCATCCTCCCCCTGTGACGCTAGGAGTTGATAGAGTGGGGGCTAGCCGCCACGAAGGTTGGTGAAAAATTTTTTCTAAAATCTGCAAGGCGAGTGCATATTTGTAAAAACGCCATTGGATAAATGAATAGAGGGTTGTAACAGGAGGATGGATGAATAATGAGGAGTGAATAAAACAGGCAGTCACGTTTCTTCGTACGGTTGTCCTTTGATTGATATCTAGTGAGAGCGATTGATGACACGCCAACCCTGCGATAAACTCATTGCTTTGCTCCGATTTGACGGTTCCGATCGCCCGCGCTGGTATCGAGATCGCCAACTACAGGCCTACTTCACAGCAGCGGGGTACAACCTCGAGGAGCCAGAGCCGACGGCTGTCTTCCTCCTCCAAAAATTACAGAGTCAGCCGAACCATGATGATGCCCAGTACTGGCAGCGGGGTCTATTTTGCTATCTCCAAGAAACTAGTTGGTCTGTAGCCATGACCCTGCGGGAGAAACTGGGCGGGATGCATCAGGTCAGTGACTGTTTTCAGCAGGCTTGCTGTCTCACTAATGATCCCCTCAAGTTATTGAGCAAATTTAAGCCCGAGCGGGGTACGCGGCTATCCACCTATGCCTATCTCCGTATCTATGACGGTGTGTATGCTGCGCTGGTGGGGGTTCGGAAATCAGATTGGGGTCTACTCAAACACAGTGGTCTGCGTTCTCTCTCCTCAGCCTTGG
The DNA here is from genome assembly GCF_031460975.1 of Thermosynechococcus sp. HY213. Lineage (NCBI taxonomy): Bacteria > Bacillati > Cyanobacteriota > Cyanophyceae > Acaryochloridales > Thermosynechococcaceae > Thermosynechococcus > Thermosynechococcus sp. HY213. Next base: position 102,794 of record NZ_JAVKVB010000012.1, read on the forward strand.
GGAACCAAGGATACACAGAAGATCGAGTTCGTCAAGTCTGTGCCCTTGTCGAATTGTGGCAGGAGTTGGCGGATCAGACCACTGCTCCCGATCAGGCACTGCTGGCTCAGGTGGCTAAAACCTATCGTCAATGTTGTCCTGATCTCCCCGCTGTAACCCCTAGCGAAGTTGAAACCCTGCTCCGCACAGCGATCGCTGCCTTGCGAGCTTATCGCCAACCACAGGTGGTGAATCCTGCTGAGCAAAGGTTTTGGGACACCCTAGAAGGAAGAAATACGCCTTGGGAAGCAACCCTGAAACAGGAAGAACAGGAAACCCTTAAACGGGTCTTTGAAATGATGAAAAATGCGATTGCAGCACTGGATGACACTAGTCGTCAGGTGTTTTGTCTGTACTATTGCGAGCAGGTCAGCCAACAAGCAATTGCCCAGCACTTAGGCTTTGCAAAACAATATCAAGTGTCTCGTGCCCTAGAGCGGATTCGTGGTCATTTGGCGAAAGCGGTACTCGCCGGCCTTAACCAACCCACGCATCCTGAACGCCTTAAGGAGGCAACAGTGGCTGTCAACCTGTGGTTGAAGGAGGGTTATAAAGTGTTAGCAGGGTCTTGTCAGCGGTGTGATCAGGTAGGTATGGCAGAACACTGTCGTTATGAGGGTGCATTTTGACTGTTTTGTAAACGGTATGAACTTTTGGGAGTTGTTGTACTTAGGTAAGGAACCATGACATCGCTATCACTTTCGTTTCTCACTGCTATAGATGCGCCACCGATGGCGCACACGGAACACGTTCACATTGATTTAGCAGATGCTGGCGATCGCCAGTGGATTGAGCAGATCACAGCGGCTGCCCGCGCTTACCGTCGTGGCAGTGTGCGAATAAATGCGATGGCCTATGTAGCCGTACGTAACTGGTTCGCAGCAATGGGCATTAGTGCCGACCCCTTCCTCTCCACCGTCGAACTGCCCATCTTCTGGGAGTTTGTCAACGGCACCCTCTTGACGACCGCCATTGGTCAAGTGTTGATTGTGCCTGATACTTCTATAGAGCTTGACGAGTGCCGCATTCCTCAGGAATGGTTGCACATTGCCGCTTGGAAACCCGATTACATCTTGGGCGTACAAGTCTTTGCCGAAGAAGCGCAGGTCAGACTCTGGGGCTATGCACCAAGCAGCAGTGTGAATCCTTCTGCCATTGATGCCTTGAGCCGTACCTACACCCTCGATCGCGAGGACATGATCGAAGATGTGCCCCTCCTCGCTGCCTTGCCGGCCTGCCATCACATCCCTGTTCCATCACCTGCCGCAACTGCGATTCCCACAGCCACGCTTCAGCAAATTGCCAGTGGTGAGATGCTCTTGCCCCGCTTGGTGTTGCCCCTAGAGGAATGGCTGCACATCATTGGGCAACCTCGCCATCGCCTTGATCTCTTTTTGGCCTGTCATCCGCAGCGGCTGAGTCTCTGGCTTTATGCCAAGACCAAGGGCGTGAGTAACCTGTTGGGTCAAGTGTGGCAAGAGGCGCAGGAGTTGCTGGCGGAGGGCGCGATGCTCAATCCCTACATCAGTTGGAAGCTGGGCTGGACATCGCCAGAGTGGGCATTGCGCTCCAATGACACCTTAGAAGCCATGCAAGCTCAAGCTCAATTACGCCAAGCCTTGGAAACGGAGGATTGTCGCCAAGCGGTTGCCCTCCTCAAAGACCTGATTGCCACCACTGCCGATGAAGGATTGCGCTGGATGGCGGCAGAATATCTCCACGCTAAAGATGCCACTGCCCCAGAAGCAGGGGTGTGGAAAACTCGTACCGTGGACTTGGGTCTTGCCCTCGGCGGACAGTCCTTCGGCTTGGTCATGGCCGTACTGCCGCGAGATACGATGTCTGCCAATATTCTTGTGCGCGTCACTGCCCTCAAGGTAGGTGAAACGTTGCCCCCAGACTTGGTTTTGATGATTACTGAGGCCAATGGCAATACCTTTGCCCAAGTCACTAGTCGGCAGCAGGATCAAGCGGTGCAGTACAAGTTTTGGGGACAAATTGGCGAAACTTTTGGCATCACATTGGCCTATGGAGATGCTAAGATCACGGAAACTTTTGTTGTCTAGCTGCATTGGCTCTTTTTGATTGCCGCTGCGATGAAACACGTCTGTCTCGAAATCTACGGGGGTTGCCTTGAGCAGCATTCCTTCAAGGGTCGCCTATTATTGGGGACAGAAAGCCAAGTGGATGCCTATGGGGTGTATCCTGTAGAGTTTCCAGCAATGCCTCACCTTCCGCACCGGTATCGGCAGTGGCGCGACGCCTATCACGGCTATGCGAAGAATACTCGTCTGGGGGCTAGCGGTAACCAGATTACGAACATTGGTACTCAGCAACCCACCCTCCTTAAAGAGGTACGGCAAAACTACACTGACCTTGTGACTACCCTTGGCACGTGGTTGCACAATACGCGCATCAGTTATCTCTGCGAGGAACAGATCAATGAGCAAACTTCACTTTCTAAGGAGCAGACTTCATTTTTTGGCCTAGGCAACTTTATCTTGCCGCCGCCGATGAACGAGATTCACCGCATTTCTGTGCAGACAGATTTTGTTGAACTGTGGCACTATCCATGGCACGACTGGACACCGATTCGCCAACACAGCAATCTGGATGTGGTGTTTTCACCAATGGTGTATCAGTCCCTGAAGTCTTCGACAGCGCACCATGAGGGAGTACGGATTCTGGCAATTTTTGGCGCGAGTGGCGACCTTGATCTCAAGGGGGATCTTGAGGCTCTCAGGGCGTTACCCAATGTCGAACTCCACTGCCTGCGATCGCCCCAATTAAGTGAACTCTATTCCCTGTGGTGTCAGCCCTGGGACATTCTCTTTTTTGCTGGGCATAGTCAGGGTAATGGCATTATTATCAACAATGAAGAGGAACCATTACAGATTTACAGGCTTTATGAGACGCTTAAAACCGCAGTGGCGCAGGGGCTAAAACTGGCAATCTTTAATTCCTGCGACAGTATTCCCCTAGGACAGTTTTTGATTCAGTTGGGCTTGCCCCACGCGATCGTGATGCGCGAAGCAGTTCCGAATATTGCCGCTGAGTTGTTTTTGAAGTACTTTTTACAGAACTTTCACGGCGGTGCAGATCTCTATGCCGCTGTAGCTCAAGCGCGATCGCAATTACGCGAACTGAGTTGCTGCGATGATCATCTGCCGGGCACATCAGCGCTGCCCTTAATTTGCCGCCATCCCCAAGCGCGCTGCCCCCACTGGCACCATTTACGCCGATCAGAAGCCCCTGCTGTTACAGTTGGTGTGTCTGGGGGCGATCGCTCCTCCCCAAGGGTTTCTAAATTTCCCGCATTCCTCTACTGGTGTCGCTGGCAACTGGAACTGGCGCAACTCCTGCCCCACGCCCAGGATCCTAGTCGCTGGGTGACAGCAATTCCTGGGGGTTGCAGTCCCCAAAGGCCACAGCAAAACTACCAAGATGCCTTTGCGAATGTTGCCCACTGGGTCTGCGGCCTCGAACGCACTATCGGTGGCTTTTCCCCTCAAGCGGAGTTGGCCTTTTTCTTTCCTGCCCTAGAGGCTGAGGCTCGGCAACTTCTACCGCGGATCTCTAGCCAACAGCTGCTGCCTTACTTGGAATCCTTGGTGGTGGAGCAGCGGGGTCTCCCCCGTGTCCGTGCCGCTTTTTTAATTGCGCAGCAATATCCCAATGTCAGCCACCTCAGTACAGCGTTTCAAGTTTTAGAGGATACCTTACGCCAAGACACCAAGCCCCAAGTGCGCGAAGAGCTATTAGCGGAGTGTCAGCAATTTCTCAAGGAGCTAGATGCCAAGCTGGTCAGGAGCGTTTGGGACAGCACCACGGGAGAGCGCCTACAGCAGTTTTTACAGCGGCTGCTCCATTATCCCCAACAGTCTAACCGCCTGAAACTGGCGATCGCCTCTGTTCTGATTACGGCAAAAGGCCGTTGGGCGGTTGAAGCTAGCAATGTTGCCCTAGAAATTTTTCGTAACTCCTCATACCTAGAGGATGTGATCCTTGCCAGTTGCTGTTTACACCAAGCGGGGGTGCGGCAGTGGGAGGTTGTTGGCCGACTAGAGCGCTATTTGGGCTTAGCCACGGTGCAGTCCCACCAGATTGCCCTTGCCGGCGCCCTTGGCATTGTTAGTCCGAATCATCCCCAAGCCATTGACACCCTTGAGTTAATCATTGAGCAGCAGGCCTACGATCTGGAAACATTGATGGCGGCGGTGCGCGCCCTTCACCGCATTTCCCCTGAGCATCCCCTTGTGTTGGCGACCCTGCGATCGCTCTTGGTCAAGGCGCAGGAAACCCAAGATATTCTCGGCTTTTACTATGGCCTAGCGGCTCTCGATGAATTGCAGCAGCCCCTAACTCCCTACATCTCAACTACAGTCATCCCGTGGGTTTGCCAGAAAATTGCGGTTTTTAAGGCGCAAGAAGAACCCTACCTGATGGCTCCCTATACCGTGCTGTGGTACTGTAGCCGCCATATTCCCTACCAAGAATTTGCAAATCTTTGGCAATAGTTAACTTCCCCGAAGGGGCGGGAGATCGAGCGCTTTCTGAGGATCAACCGTAGCGACTAAAGAAAAAATGGGGTCGTCGCAATGACTGACCCCGCCTGCCGATTCCTCAGAGAGGAGAACACTAAAACTTAGCCTAAGGCAGATGAGAAAAAATGTCAACAAGCTAGAAGAAAAAGTTTGCCCAAGATGCCGAGCACCCTCTTGCCCTGTCTCCCTCAGATTCCAAGCCATGGGCTTTCGCCCTAACCTCTGAGAAAAGTTACCACTGCTTTGGGGGGGTGCTCAAGGTTGAAGAGTTGCTCAGCCCTCAACACCAATTGCGGGAGTAGCGTTGATCGAATTAGGGATTGTCCTTGCAATTCGGTGAGCTGATAAGATTGACCGACTACAACGCAAAGCACCATCTTTTGTTCTTCAGGGTCAACGATCCAATATTCAGGAATGCCCATTTCGGCATACTCTCGACGTTTTGTGTGATAGTCGCGATCGCGAAGCGCGCCCTTTGGGCGATCGCGATTCCCATTGCCCGGACTAACCACTTCTACCACTAAAAGCGGTGGGCGTTCGACGATCGCCGAAAGCGGATTTTGTTTGCGCAGAGCGTCCCATTCTTCGCGGTGCAAAATGCATAAGTCTGGTTCCCGTGATGTTCGCAAGCCAGTGCGCACGCCAATGCCACCGGGGAAAATTTCGAAGGGTAAATGATTCCCCTTAATTTCGTTTTCAAGCGTGGTGAATAAAAATCGGATAATTGCGATATGTAGGGGGCTACCGGTTGGCATGGTAATAATTTCGCCATTTTCTAATTCAATGCGATGATCTGCCGCATCATAATCAAGGAACTCCGCAAAGGTAACCTTTCTAACGGGAGTCTGAGTCATGGCTGAATCTCGCAAATTCAAACACAATTTTTAATGCCTAACTCCAGCCTAGCCTACCGGACTTGAGTCAAAGCTTAACTTCAGGCTAGGAGAGCAATTTCAGTTGCTGAATCACAGGTTCGGGCATTCGCGCAGGGCGCCCTTCAGGCGATCGCGGCATCTCTGGAGTGTCTTGACTCTCTTCTTCAGAGTGGCCATTAAGGGTTTGGAGTGCCGCTAGCAGATCTTGGTGCAGCGGTTCAAGGTCAGGGTGATGATCCAGATAGAGTTGCAGGGCATGGCTGGGGTCAAGGCACTGTTCGAGGGCAACTTCTGGCAGGCGGGCAATGGGCTGGCTATTCACTAGTTGGGGCAGAAGGCTGACGCTGTGGGCACTCTCTAGTGCTTTTTGCAGCTCATGGAGGTTGATCAGGGGAATTTGATCGGGGCGCAGTTGATACATGACCCGCACCACAGCCCCGCTGATCTCCCCGCTGGCGATCGCCCCCAAGAGGGCGGCTTGGGGATCCAGTTCCAGCTCGGTTAAGTCCACACGAATGGTGCGGAAGGGGCGGGTGGGTAGGGGACAAAACTGAAATTCTGTTTTGCCCTTAGCAAGGTTCACTAAGACATAGCCCTTTTCTTCCCCCTCTTCACCAAAATCCACCCGCTCAATGCTGCCGGGATAGACCACGGGTGGATCGTGACACAGGACTTGATGGCGATGCACATGGCCAAGGGCAACATAGTCAAAACAGGGGCGCGCCAAAAAACTCAGGGGAATCGTAAAACCTTTGCCGGCACTCAAATAGCGTTCAGAGCCGTACTGGGCGGTGTCCACCATGGCATGAGCCAGTAAGACAGTGGGCAAGGCCGGATCAAGTTGGCGAATTTCCCCCTCAAGGGCAAGGCGCAGCCGCTCTAGGAGCAGTTGATGCACCTGGGCAAGGGAAAGGCCACTGGTTTCTGGCCGAGTGAGGAGCGTAGATCGCGTTAACCAAGGGAGGGTAATGACTTGAACACTACCCCGGCGAGTTTCAATGCGATGGGTAGCCAAGCGATCGCCCACGATAAAACCGGGCACCCCAAGGGTGCGATAAAGACTGAGGCTCGCGCCCCCCTGTCCTTGGGCGTGCTGATCGTGGTTACCCACCAGCAAAACCGTGGGAATGCGGGCATCCGCCAAGCGGCGAAATTGGCTGGCAAAGGCTTCATGGACGAGAGGGGGTGGCGTGGCATCGGGAAAGGCATCACCGCCAAAGAGCACCAGATCAACGGGTTCACTGAGGGCACGGTCAATACAGGTGGCCAGAGCAGCAATAAAATCCTCAAGGCGCGTATTCAAGCCGGTGGCCGGGTTAATGTGGCCATGACTGAGGCCACTGCCCAGGTGAATATCGGACACATGGAGAATTTTCATAGCGATCAGGTGATGACCGTGGGGCGATCGCGCCCCGTTAAGCCTTGGATATTCGCCACTTCATTGGCCAGTTGAATTAAATCGGCGAGTGCTACTTGGGCATCGAGGTGCTGCTGGGCAGGATTGGGTTCAAAGCGCTCCAAATAGACCCGTAGTGTTGCCCCTTGGGTTCCCGTTCCCGATAGGCGATAGACAATGCGACTGCCATCCTCAAAAATCAGCCGAATCCCTTGATTTTGGCTGACGCTGTGATCCACTGGATCGGTGTAGCTAAAGTTATCGGCAGTGGCCACGGTGTAGGCACCCAAGGTCTGACCCACGAAGCTGGGCAGTTTTTGCTCCAGTTGGCTCATCAGGGTGTGGGCGCGATCGCTCTCAATGCCTTCGTAGTCATGGCGGGAGTAGTAGTTGCGGCCATAGGTTTGCCAATGGGCTTTGACAATCTCGGCCACGGAGGTTTGGCGGACGGCCAAGATATTCAACCAAAAGAGCACAGCCCAGAGGCCATCTTTCTCGCGCACGTGGTTGGAGCCAGTACCAAAACTTTCCTCACCGCAGAGAGTGGCTTTACCGGCATCGAGGAGGTTGCCAAAAAACTTCCAGCCCGTGGGGGTTTCATAACAGTCAATCCCCAGCTTGGCTGCCACGCGATCGGCCGCCTGACTCGTGGGCATGGAACGGGCAATCCCCGCTAAGCCGTCTTTATAGCCGGGCACCAGGGTGGCATTGGCGGCCAAAATCGCAAGGCTGTCGCTAGGGGTAACAAAACAATTAGCCCCTAAAATCATGTTGCGATCGCCATCGCCATCGGAGGCCGCACCAAAATCAGGAGCCTGCTCGCCAAAGAGTTGCTGCACCAAGTCATGGGCATAGACCAAATTGGGGTCGGGATGACCACCACCAAAGTCCGGTAGCGGCACACCATTTTGCACCGTGCCTTGGGGTGCCCCTAGGCGTTTTTCAATGATCCGATGGGCATAAGGTCCCGTAACCGCGTGCATGGCATCAAAGACAAGGCGCAGCTTCCCGGTGCGAATGACCTCAGCAATACGATCAAAGTCAAAAAGAGTCTCCAGCAATGTTTGATAATCGGCGACCGGGTCAATGACTTCAACAATCATTTCACCCAAGGGAAACTCCCCAAGGGTGTGCAGATTGACATCGGGGGCTGTGTAGATTTTGTAGCTGGTGAGGGCAAGGCTCCGCTCATAGATCGCGTTGGTAACTTTCTCTGGCGCAGGGCCGCCATTGGCAATATTGAACTTAACGCCAAAATCTCCCTGTGGACCGGCGGGGTTGTGACTGGCTGAGAGAATAATGCCACCGATCGCCCCATACTTGCGAATCACACAGGAGGCGGCTGGCGTTGAGAGAATGCCATTTTGCCCCACCTTGACCCGTGCAAAGCCATTGGCTGCAGCCATTTTGAGGATGACTTGGATCGCCTCAGCATTGAAGTAACGGCCATCACCCCCTAAAACAAGCGTTTGCCCCTGCGGTGCCTCAATGGTGTCAAAAATCGCTTGAATAAAGTTTTCTAGATAGTGGGGCTGCTGGAAAACAGGTACCGCCTTACGCAACCCAGAGGTGCCGGGTTTTTGATCCTTGAAGGGAGTGGTGGCAACAACTTGAATACCCATTAGGAGGCTCCACAAGGGGACTGTCACTATAAGGGCAGCTTAGTCGGCTCCAGAATCGTGGTCAAGACCTTTCCATATAGTATGCGAGAGTATGCCTTTGCCCTAATTGATTTTCTGAGAGACTTGTCATCGCACCTAGACGCTTGCTACAATCATAAAGCACTCTTCAGCCGGGATAGCTCAGTTGGTAGAGCAGAGGACTGAAAATCCTCGTGTCGCCAGTTCAATTCTGGCTCCTGGCATCGCCGACAAGATGCGCCTCGTTTCGCTCCTACCGAGTGCCACAGAAATTGTTGCTGCCCTAGGATTGACACCGTTTCTTGTGGGGCGTAGCCATGAATGTGACTATCCGCCAGAGGTGAAGACATTGCCTGTTTGTACACGGGCAAGGCTAGATGCACAGCAGTCAAGTTTAGCAATTGATCGGGCGGTTCAAGACCTCCTGCGATCGGCTCTGGGCATTTATGACTTGGAACTGGCGACCCTGCAAGCGCTAAAACCGACCCACATCATTACCCAAGATCAATGCGATGTTTGTGCTGTAACCTTGGCAGAGGTGCAAGGGGCGATCGCCAGACTCTTTGAGCCACCACCGCAGTTAATTTCCCTCCAACCCCATTGCCTTGAGGATGTCTGGCAGGATATTCGGCGGGTGGGTCTTGCCCTCGGTGTCTCTCCCGACCCCCTACTGAATTCGCTACACACCAGAATTCATGCCTGTCAAGCAGGGGTGCGCGATCGCCCGCGGCGGCAAGTCGCGACCATTGAATGGATTGACCCCCTCATGGCCAGTGGCAATTGGGTACCGGAATTGATTGCCCTCGCGGGGGGTGAAAATGTCCTCGGTACAGCAGGAAAACATTCCCCCTACATTGAGTGGTCAACACTTCTGGCGATCGACCCGGAGGTGATCATTGTCATGCCCTGTGGCTTTGACCTCGAACGCAGCCGTCAAGAACTTGACCAAGCCTTGCACACTTATCCCCAGTGGCAGCAATTGCGTGCCCTGCAAACAGGTCAACTGTACATTGTTGATGGCAACGCCTATTTCAACCGCCCCGGCCCCCGCTTAGTGGATTCCCTTGAAATTCTTGTCGAGATTCTCCACCCACCCCAAGAACCAAAATTTCAAGGCATGGGTTGGCAACCCTACAGCCCTTTTCCCAAGGATGGCACACGCTCACAGCTGTAAAAGCCAGTGCCGGCAAGGATTTGATTTCCTATCCCCTATTTCAGCAAAGGGCAGCTGTACGCGCCATCAATCACAGGAGGATGGCACCAACGATAAACCTGAAGAAAAGATAAAAATTACCCGTTGCAGATTTGGCTATTTCGCCTAAGATGAGGGAAACTCAACTGATCTCATTGATCCCCTGCCGTTGTCCCAAATACATAAATAGGCAAGCTTCCTATGGCAATTGGTTATTTAGCGCTGGTTTTGCATGCTCACCTCCCCTTTGTCCGCCACCCCGAGAGTGACTACGTTTTAGAAGAAGAGTGGCTCTTTGAGGCAATTACCGAAACCTATGTGCCCCTGATCTGGATGTTTGAGGGGCTAAAGCGTGACGGCGTGGACTTCAAAATCACAATGAGTATGACGCCGCCATTAATTTCAATGCTGCGGGATCCGCTACTTCAGGAACGCTACGATCAGCACTTGGCAAAACTAGAGGAACTGGCAGAACTAGAGGTAGAGCGCAATACCTACAATGGCCACATCCGCTACCTTGCCGAGCACTATGCCCAAGAATTCAACCGCGTACGGCAGACATGGGAAAACTACGATCGCGACCTCGTCAAGGCCTTTAAGCAGTTTCAAGACACCAATAACCTTGAAATCATTACCTGTGGTGCCACCCACGGCTACCTACCCCTCATGAAAATGTATCCCCAAGCGGTGTGGGCACAACTGCAAGTGGCCTGTGAGCACTATGAACAAACCTTTGGCCGCCCGCCCAAGGGCATTTGGCTGCCAGAGTGCGCCTATTACGAAGGCCTAGAGCGAATGCTGGCCGATGCGGGTTTGCGCTATTTCATTACTGATGGCCATGGTATTCTCTATGCCCGTCCGCGGCCTCGCTTTGGCACCTATGCGCCTATTTTCACCGAAACTGGGGTGGCTGCCTTTGGCCGCGATCATGAATCCTCACAGCAGGTGTGGTCGTCAGAGGTGGGCTATCCGGGGGCGCCTGAATACCGTGAGTTCTACAAGGACTTGGGGTGGGAAGCAGAGTACGAATACATCAAGCCCTACATCATGCCCAATGGCCAACGCAAAAATACGGGAATTAAGTACCACAAAATTACGGGTCGTGGCCTAGGACTGGGAGAGAAGCAGCTCTATGACCCCTACTGGGCTCGGGAAAAAGCAGCCGAGCACGCCGCCAATTTCATGTTTAACCGCGAAAATCAAATTCGCTACCTGCACCACCTAATGCAGCGTCCGCCAATTGTGGTCTCTCCCTACGATGCGGAACTTTATGGTCACTGGTGGTATGAAGGGCCTTGGTTCCTTGACTTTCTCTTCCGCAAGGTCTGGTTTGACCAAGACACCTTTGCCATGACCCACTTGGCAGACTATCTGCGCGCCCATCCCACCCAGCAGGTGTGCCGTCCGTCCCAGTCCAGTTGGGGCTACAAGGGGTTCCATGAATACTGGCTGAATGACACCAATGCTTGGATTTACCCCCACCTCCATAAGGCCGCTGAACGGATGATTGAACTGGCCAAGGGGGAGCCGTGGGATGAACTGAGTTGGCGTGCCCTCAACCAAGCGGCACGGGAATTACTCCTTGCCCAATCCTCAGACTGGGCTTTTATTATGCGGACGGGAACGATGGTACCCTATGCGGTTCGCCGCACCCGTAGCCACTTGATGCGCTTCCACAAGCTCTATGATGACATCAAGGCACAAAAAATTGATGCGGGTTGGCTGGAAAAAGTGGAAGCCATTGACAATATCTTTCCCCACATTAACTATCGGGTCTATCGCCCCTTGTAGTCGGGGCAGTGGTTAAAGAACGCCAAAGCCTTTGCGTTTCTTTTGCTTCTTGGGCTTTTTGGGAGCCTGAGCACGACCCCCTCGACCCATTGGGTTCATACCCGGCATACCCATTCCCGGAAAGCCCCCTTGACCCATCTGCTGCATCAGGGATCGCATCCGCTGGAAATCGCTGACCAACTTTGTTACATCGGCTACTTGATAACCAGAACCTTTGGCAACCCGTTCACGGCGACTGGGGGAGCTAGCGAGAAGTTCAGGATTGCGACGCTCTTCGCGGGTCATGGAGTTAATCATTGCTTCCGCCCGTTTGAGTTGTACTTCGCCCTGCTGGAGTTGCTCCGTTGAAATTTTATTCATGCCGGGGATGAGCTTCATAATTCCCGCAAGGGAACCCATATTTTTTAGTAGGCGCAGTTGCTTGAGGAAGTCATCAAAGTCAAACTGGGCTTCGAGGATTTTGCGGGACATTTTTTCGGCATCGGCCAAGTCCACTTCCTCTTGGGCTTTTTCGACAAGGGTGAGGACATCCCCCATCCCCAAGATGCGAGAGGCCAAGCGATCGGGATAGAAAGGTTGGAGAGCCTCGACTTTTTCACCAACACCAATAAACTTAATCGGTTGTCCGGAGACTTGACGCACCGAGAGAGCTGCACCGCCGCGTGTATCCCCATCCAGTTTGGTGAGAATGGCTCCCGTAATCCCCACCTGCTCATGGAAGGCACGGGTGAGGTTGGCCGCCTCTTGCCCCGTCATCGCATCTACTACTAAGAGGGTTTCGTGGGGTTGTACCGCATCTTTAATGGCCGCCAGTTCTGCCATCATCTCGGCATCAATTTGTAGGCGCCCCGCTGTGTCAATAATCACGGTATCCACACCGAGTTCCTTGGCTTTGGCCACCCCTTGGCGAGCAATTTCCACGGGGCTAACTTCTGTACCCATCTCAAACACGGGCACGTCAATTTGTTTGCCAAGGGTAATCAACTGATCAATCGCAGCGGGACGATAGACATCGGTGGCCACCAAGAGGGTGCTGCGGCGTTCTTTGCGCAGGTGCAGGGCGAGCTTTGCTGTGGCGGTGGTTTTCCCCGTTCCCTGTAAACCGGCCATGAGAATAATCGTGGGGGGTGGCTCCACGTGAGCAAGGGGACTGTGGGATTCCCCCATGACCTCAACAAGGGCATCGTAAACAATTTTGATAAATTGCTGATCGGGACGAACCCCGGCAATGACCTCAGCACCGATCGCCCGCTGACGCACATTTTCAATAAAGTCTTTAGCGACCTGGAGGTTGACATCGGCCTCTAACAGGGCACGGCGCACTTCCCTAAGAGCTTCTTGGATATTGTTTTCGGTAATTTTGTCTTGACCCCGTAGGGTTTTCCAAGCAGATTCAAGGCGTTCAGCAAGGGCGTCAAACATGGATTACAGCTCAAGGGGCAACAAGAATTTCATTGATCTTAGAGTATCTATCGTAGCAAACCGTCTTCCCCATACCGTCTTGGCTGCCGATTTAAGCAAGGGGCCGCGAGTTGCAATTTGTAGCAAAGTTAGCAGTGGTCGTCAACCGTATCCGCTAGGCTTTCACGGTAAGATAAAAACATTGGGGTTAGAGTCTTTATTTTTATCAGGTTCTATAAAGACGGCCTATTAAAGGCTCTGATCGGCGGGAGGTGTCCAATGCTTGTGATCCTCACCCAAAATCAGATTTTACCGTCACAGTCTGTGTGTCAATCCTGCTTGTTTGCTGATCGCCAAGGCAAACCCCGCTGGCAGGAGGGTCAGCTCCGTTGTGGGGCGCCTCTAGGGAGTACTGCTGAAGCGGGATGTCAACACTTTCGCTGTCAAATGGGGTTTCATTTAGTGGCGGTGTCAGATTTGCCGACTCCTCTCGAGCAAGACCATTGAGGGAAATCGCCACCAAGGAATATCAATGCTGGAATTTGAGAACTACGATCCGGAAGACTTTTACGACGAGTGGTTTCTAGCCAAAGGCCAACCACGACCTTTTATTGAACCGCTGTTACAACGGGTGCGATCGCTGCCAGCGGGAGAACTGCAACAGCGCCAAAAAACCGCCCAACAGGTGATGTTTAACATTGGCGCCACATTCACGGTCTATGGTGCTGCCGAGGGCACCGAGCGGATCATGCCCTTTGATATTCTGCCGCGGGTCATTCCCGCCCAAGAGTGGCAAGCCCTTGAACGGGGTCTCAAGCAACGGATTGCGGCGCTCAATACATTTATTGCTGATGTCTATGGTGAGCAAAAAATTATTAAGGATGGTGTCATCCCACGGGAAATCATTGAGTCGGCCAAGGGCTATCTGCGTCCCTGCCACGACCTGAAGCCGCCGGGGGGCATTTGGTGCCATATTACGGGTACCGACTTAGTGCGCGATCGCGATGGCACCTTCTATGTTCTAGAAGATAACCTGCGCTGCCCTTCGGGGGTCTCCTATGTGCTGGAAAACCGCCGCGTGATGAAAAGCACGTTTCCCCTTGTCTTCAAAGAACTGCACATTCAACCTGTGGACGAGTACCCCAGCCGTCTCCTAGAAACGCTGCTGAACCTTGCGCCCCCCGGCCTACCGGATGCGACCGTGGTGGTACTGACGCCGGGGATGTACAATTCCGCCTATTTTGAGCATTCCTTCCTTGCTCAGCAAATGGGGGTAACGCTCGTGGAAGGGCGGGATCTGGTGGTGGCTGATGGTTACCTACAAATGCGCACAACCAAGGGTCTGAAGCGCGTGGATGTGGTCTATCGCCGCATTGATGATGACTTCATTGATCCAGCGGTATTTCGTCCTGATTCGATGCTGGGGGTCAGGGGTCTGATGGAGGTTTATCGCCAAGGGCGGGTGGCGATCGCCAATGCCCTCGGAACTGGCGTGGCCGATGACAAGGTGATTTATGCCTATGTGCCGCAAATGATTCGCTATTATCTCGGTGAGGAACCCCTACTACCCAATGTGCCCACCTACCTGTGTTGGGAGCCACAACAGTTGGATCATGTGCTCAAGAACCTCGATTCCCTCGTGGTGAAATCTGCCAACGAGTCCGGCGGCTATGGCATGCTCATTGGTTGCCAAGCCACGACTGAGCAGCGGGCAGAATTTGCAGAGCGCATCAAAGCCAATCCCCGCAACTACATTGCCCAGCCCACCCTTTCGCTGTCGCGCGTGCCCACCCTGCTGGGGGATGAAATTGTCGGCTGCCATGTGGACTTACGCCCCTATATCCTGTACGGCAAGGAAATTTATGTCCATCCCGGTGGTCTGACGCGGGTGGCGATGAAGCGTGGCTCATTGGTGGTGAATTCTTCCCAAGGGGGCGGGAGCAAGGATACTTGGGTGCTTAATGATTAGAGCCGTCTTTTGGGGACAGGGGATGCTAGCGGTAAGGCACCACCTATGTTAAACAATTATTAGCTATTAGCCAACGCTGATCGGTGAACTTAGCCTAAACTTGCTGCGGTACTGAAGGAACTTAAGCACATGAATGAATTTGAGACATCCCCAACCACAGAAACTACCCATACGGAAAAGCCTATTTTTGAACCAACGCCGGCACCAGCACCCTTAGCGGAAGTAGAGTCTCAGCCAGCGCCGCCGAAAGTGGGCGGTCTCACGGATGAACAGTGGCAACAGGCTCGTGAAAAACTCTATTGGCTCCTCACGGTCTTCCCCGATCAGGTTAGTGCATTTGTGGGTGAATACAAGCAGCCCCTGCGCACCCTCCTCATCATTCTTGCCACCATTCCTTTTGTGGCACTAGCGGTTGCCATTTTGGAAGTAGTGAATGCCATTCCCCTCCTAGGGCCGACCTGTGAACTCGTAGGCTTTGGCTACACTTGTTGGTTTCTCTATCGCTATGTCCTCTTTGAGTCCGGTCGCCGTGAACTTGGCCAAAAGGTGAATGAGTATAAATCCCGTATCCTTGGGAATGAAGGCGGCAGTTCTTCTTAAGCGAGTTCATGCGCCTGCATTATCTCCAGCACGTGCCCTTTGAGACCCCTGCCTACATTGCCCAGTGGGCGATCGCCCGTGGTTTTGATTGGCAAGGCAGTCATCTCTATGCAGGCGAGCCGCTACCCGCATTGACGGAGGTGGATGCGCTGATTGTGATGGGCGGCCCTATGGGGGTACACGATGAGGCTGTTTATCCATGGTTAGGGTCTGAAAAGGCCTTTTTGCGCCAAGCGATCGCCAACGGGTTACCCATTTTCGGGATTTGTCTTGGTGCTCAGCTCTTGGCACAAGTCCTAGGGGCAGAGGTCACCCCAGCACCCACGAAGGAAATCGGCTGGTTTCCCATTGAACTGACAGCAGCCGCCCAAGCGCATCCTTGGTTTCAGGATTGGCCACCCCAACTGACGGTGCTGCATTGGCATGGGGAGATGTTTAGCCTCCCTCCGGATGCAATGCCCCTCGCCAAAAGTGCCACCTGTCCGCAACAAGGATTCTTGTGGGGCGATCGCGTTGTTGGTCTTCAGTTTCACTTAGAAGTGACCCCCGCTAGCCTTGGGGAGTTGATTCAGCACTGTCAGCATGAGCTAGTCCCCGGCCCTTACATTCAATCCGCCACAGAGATTCAAGCTCAAGCCGCGCAAACCGCACTCTTGACTCCCTATCTGGAACGTTTACTTGAGCGCTGGATTCAGTCGTGATCATTACCAGTCGGCAGAATCCCTTGGTGCGCTCGATCCGTAGGCTGCACCACCGCAAATATCGCCAAGGGCACTTGCTTTTAGAGGGGACTCATTTGCTCCAAGAGGCACTGGCAGCCGGCTATCGCTTATCGGTGGTTTGCTATACCAGCGCTTGGCAAGCAAAGCAATCGCCAACATTTTGGCAGCAGGTTGTCCATAGGAGCGATCGCACCGTTGAAGTCAGTGAAGAGGTACTGACTGCCCTCTGTACGACAACCACTCCCGATGGCGTTGTTGCTGTTGCCAACTATACACCCCTTCCTACCTTGCCACTCCAGCGTTTAGGTCTGTGCTTAGTCACGCTTCAGGATCCGGGCAACTTGGGAACGATTATTCGTACCGCTGCCGCCGTGGGTGTTGAGGGGCTATTGTTGACCCCCGATTGCGTGGACATGACCCATCCAAAAGTGTTGCGTGCCAGTGCCGGCCAGTGGTTTCGCCTACCGATGCAAACTGTTAGCGATGGTTTGGCCACTCTCAAAGCCTACCAAGCCCAAGGATGGCAAATAGTCGTCACATTACCAACCGCGCCACTGATCTATTGGCAAGCGGATTTTCGTCAACCGACCTTACTGGTCATGGGAAATGAAGGCCAAGGGTTACCCCCGGCCTACCAAGATCTCACGTTTACGGCACTGCGGATTCCTCAGGAGCCAAATGTTGAATCCCTCAATGTGGCGATCGCCACAGCAGTGCTCTTGTACGAAGTCTATCGCCAACGCTGGCTGAACTAAACCACAAAAAAGTTGAGAACGCCTACCACTAGCACTAGGGCAATCCATAGCCCAGAGCCAAGGAAAATTAACTGCTTTGAGCGATCCCAATCTTGGGGAGAGGCGTAGGCCACTGGCACACCCACCACCATCACAAAGGAGAGGATGACAAGGGCAGCAAGAGCCAGTTGAAAGAGAATCGTCATTGTTGCTAACTCCCAAATCTTATCAGCGGCAATGGTAGCGAAGCGGCTACCTCTGAACTAGCATTATCCCCCATTTGTTGACCCTAAACTAGGCTCAGAAGCGAGTTATATCGCAACTACTGCCAACCCTGAGCCAGCCACGATCGCGGATCGACGCACTCGCCATTAACGTAGAGTCCCCAATGTAAATGGGGTCCTGTGGAGGCACCCGTATTGCCAACGGTGCCAATGACTTGCCCTGCCTCAACCATTTGTCCCTCTTGGACGCGAATTTGATCGAGGTGCAGGTAAATCGTCAGCACCCCCTGCCCATGATCAATGCCGACCGTGTTGCCATGGATCAGAAACCCCTCGGATTCTCGCCCCACTAAGGCCACTCGCCCCCGCTGCGCCGCTACGACGGGTGATCCTTTAGCCCCTGCATAGTCAATGCCTCGGTGAAAATAATCCTGCGCAAAGACCCCGTTGTAGTACCGCCGTACGCCGTAGGGTGTGGTCACAGGGCCACTGTTGGGGCGGCGAAAGGCACCTTGCCAGAGTCTTTCGGGGGTGACCAGTGCCTTAAAGGCATCCACGCGATCAAATTCCAAATCCGTTCCTGAGGAGTCTTTGCCCGGTGGGAGCCAAATCCTTTGCACAGGAAAGGAGCGATCGCCCACCCACAGAAGCATATTGCGGGTTTCATTTCCTGAGCGAACCACCAATGAACGGCGGCCGGGGGTCTGGAGTGGTGTTGTGGCCACAAAGGCACGCCATTGCTGTGGCCCAATGGAAAAGACCGGCAGCGCTTTGCCCGCCACCTCGACCGTGGGCTGTTCTGAAGCGTTGACCACAATGGCCAGCGTATCTCCCAAAACAGGGCGATCGGGACTGACGGTGACCGTAATTGGAATCGTAACTTGACTACTGGCGGGCAGAATGGTGGCAGTGATAATGGCAGGTACTAGCCACGGGAAAAGGCAATCGCGCATAGCGGCAAGAAACAATGAGCCTCTAGATTGGACACGCAAAAATGCACTGGGGTTCCAAGCAGGAACGAATGAGAAAAAGCCGCCAGTAAATTTACCGACGGCTGGATGATTAAAGCATCCTTGGGCGTAATTTAACGACGGCGGGGCACTTTGGCTAAGTAATCAATATCAGCAGCACGCAACTGCTGGGCATAGCGAGTCTTGGGCGCGATCGCTGCTGCCAAATCGCGGTATTTGCGGGGGTCGCCCTCCGGTAGCCGCCGCTCTTGGAACTTGCGATCGTAGAATTTCTCCAGCGTAAACCGCCAATCGGTGGTAGTGGTGCCCACTTTGTCGCGGTATTCAAAGCCATAGCGCGGCGTCACGAGGTTAAAGGGACGTCCCTCCATCCGCTTGCGCTGGTAGGGCACCGTAAAGTCACCAAAGGCATTGGTGTATTCCTCACTGTCGAGGAGGGCATCGACAAAGCCATAGAAGCCAAGGGTGCCGATTTTAATTGACCAAGCAATTTTTTCCTCTTCGTTGTAGGCACTGCGCCCCAAGAACCGCCGCAGGCACACATCCACCAAACGGTAGTTGTCGTTCACAGCCACCACCGTATTGTAGAAGCGCTCTGATTTGGCCAGACCGCGAATGAAGTCCCGCACCGTAATCACTCGGTTCACTAATTGGGATTCCAAGGTGATTTGACGGTTAAAGGCTAAGGTGGCATGCTCACTAAACACCTGCCGATAGCAGGCCCAGATCACCTCGCGGATTTCCGGGTAGGAGGCCGCATCCTCAAGACGATAGATATAGGGGCTATCTTCGTTTTGATCGGCAATGCCAAAGGTAGCGACGCGGTGGTTTTGAGTCGTCGGCTTGTAGGCGAGTAGAGGTAAGTCCATGGATCTCTCCCAAGTCAAAGAGTGAAACAATAGCTAGCGCAGCGGAAAGGTCGCCGTCGGGTTGATCGACGCCGGTACAGTCGGGCGATCGCGCCGCGTGGTATCGGGGATTTGCACATTGGCCGTGGACACTGGCTTGAATTGCACAGGTGTCACCTTGACTGATCGTGCCATCTCCAAGAAATTGCGAATGTCGCCCCACTTGTAGCGACTGTTCTCTAACTTATCGCGCCAGTAGTCACCATAGCGAGGGGTCACCAGATTAAAGGGGCGATCTTTATAGCGACGACGCTGGTAGGGCACGGTGTTATCGCCAAAGTTTTGCGTATATTCGTCACTATCCACAAGGGTATCCACAAAGTTCTGCCAACCGTCGGTGGCAATGCGAATGGACCACGCCAGTTCCTCATCTTTGTTGTAAGGGGCACGCCCAAGGAGCCGCTTCAGGGCAATTTCCACCAAGCGATAGTTGGAGTTCGTCTCCACCACCAAGCGACGGAATGTCTCCGATTTGGCCAAGCCGCGAATAAAATCCCGTACCGAAATGGCACGACTGGCTAGTTGGGACTCCAACTGGGGCTGGCGGGTACTCTTGAGGACGACGTGCTCACTGAAGACTTGGCGATAGGCCGCCCAAATCAGTTCGTCAATATCCGACTGATCCACTGCATCCTCAAGGGAATAGCGCCAAGGGGTGTCTTCATTGGGCACTTCATAGCCCGGTACCCGCTGATTTTGGGAACTAGGGGCATAGCTCAGCAAGGGAATCGTCATGGCTTACACCTTTGGTTGAGAGGGCAAATAACGATAGGGCAACGCAACGGGCACAGGTTTGACCGGTGTCGGCGGTAGATCCCGCTCTTGGGCGGTGTTGGGAACCGTCACCAAACTGGAGGTGGCCCGTGCCACATGGCGTTGAGTATCGAGGGTAGGCACCACAATTGAACGCGCCATAGAGAGGAAGTTGGCTGGAATCGCGCCGCGGATAATTTGCTTGTCCAGTGGCCCTGCGGTGTAGTAGCGCACTTGATAGTAAGAACGACCACTGAGGGACATTTCCTTGTTGCGCCAGTAGTCGCTGTAGCGGGGATTAACGAGGTTAAAAGGACGCGCCATGCGCCGCCGCCGTTGGTAGGGGACAATATCGGCACCAAAGTTTTGCTGGTACTCATCGCTGTCCACCAAGGCATCAATAAATCCTTCTAGGCCACGGGTGGCTAGAATAATCGACCAAGCAATCTGCTCCTGCTGGCCATAGGTGGGGCGGCCAAGGAATCGCTTGAAGGAGACATCCACGAGGCGGTAATTGGAATTGACGGCTGCCACTTGCTCGCGATAGACCTCGGACTTACCCAAGCCACGGATAAAATCCTGTACGGAAATGGCACGATTGCGCAGTTGGGATTCTAGGAAGGGCTGACGGTAGGAGTCCAAAATCAGGTGCTCGCTGAAAATTTGGCGATAGGCTGCCCAAATCAGGGCATCCACGTCTGCGGCATCGGTGGCATCGGTGAGGCGGTAGATGACGGGATCATCCTCGGCGGGGACTTCATAACTGACCACCCGCTGGTCAAGGGTTCTGGGCTTCACAGCCAGCAAGGGTAACGACATAACTTTCCAATCCTTTTAGGTGTGCATGGACAGAGAGTCCCTCTGGAGGGCAAGTTGACAACGGGAACGCACAACAATGTCGGGGTCGCGATCGCTCAAATGATTGAGGAGGAAACGCACCGCTTCCCGAAGGGCGCGAGCAGCCGCCTGCTGATGCAGATGATCGAGGGCAACACCCACGGCATAGCGAACCGCCCAATCCGCTGCTTCACTGTTGCGTTGAAGAACTGTGAGTGCTTCCCTTAATTGAGCCTCTCTTGCCGTCTCTTCAGGGATTAACTGCCAGCGGAGCGTTCCTAAGGCCTTTGTGGCGGCGCGGCGAACACTGGGGGCAAAATCCGACTGCGCGGCAGCCAATAAGACCCGTAGGGCGGCAGGATGACCAATACTCCCCAAAACTCGCACCCCATAGGCACGGGCACCATAGTTGTATCCATCCAACTGTGCCAACAGCGGCTCCACAACCGCATCCCCAAGGGCAATGAGGCCTGCCACAGCGGCTTGGGCAGCAGCGGGGTTGTTGTACCCCAAAACCGCAATCAGCGTGGGAATAGCAGCGGTGTCTTTTTGCTGGGCAAGCTGAACCACCGCCTCGCATAGGGCAGGAGCAGAGGTGGCGGTCTCAACGGCATGGATATAGGTATGGAGATCACTCACAGCAGTTGATCCAATCCTTGAAAGAGGGAGAGGGTCTGTTCGGCTGGGGCGGCCTGCCGCAGTTGCTGGCTGAGGATGCCGTGGAGGGCAATGAGCTTGAAGCTCGCTTCAACACCCGCCTGCAAAATAGCCTCTGCTGCGGGTAGATAGCCCATCGCTCCCAAATCCAGAAGCGCTGTCCGTCGCAGTTGCACATCCTCACTGTTGAGAGCCGCTAGCAGGCGATCGCCATACTCGGCCGCTCCCGTGAGCTGAAAAAGTGCCCGCGCAGCGGCAAATTGGACTCGCGGCATTTCATGAGCCAAGAATGGCTCAATCAGGGCAATGGCTTCAGTGGCACCAAGGTGACCCAAGCTTTCAATCACGGCTTCCACTGGCTGCACCAGATGCGGGCGACCGGGGACGAGCCGCGCCATTGCCACACCCCCTTCTAGGAGCGATTGCAGGGGCGCGATCGCTTGAGGGTCTCCCAACTGACCAAGAGCAATGGCCGCCGCCTCACGGACATAAAAATCCTCGCAGCGCAAGCACTCAATTAATGCCGGTACGGCTTGGCGATCGCCCAACTTGCCCAAGGCACGGGCGGCATTCCGCCGCAGAGGGTAACCCCCCAATTCTGTGCGATCGGCCTCATCGGCCAAAGCAGCAATCAAGGCGGCCACAATCGCCTGCCGCTCCGCTGCCGTTGCTGTTTCTAGGCCAAACTTCCCCAGCCACCACGCCGCATAGTAGCGGAGACTGGTATCCGTCCCCTGAAGCTGCGCCAGCATTTGGGGAACCGTCAGTTGTACCGGTTCAGAGACCGCCGTCATTCCCTCTCCAGACATCAGCCAATTAGGAGGCGACCACGGGGGTAATGGAAACGATTTTGCCCCCCATGCGGGTAATGCGCTGCATCTCTTCATTCATGCGGTTGTAGGGCACCGTAATAAAGGTGCTACCGCTGCGCCGAATCGGAAACCCCATTTTGTCAGTTTCTTCGTTTTGACGCAGACCCACAACCTCGTAGCGGAAAACGCGAGCGCCGGAGGGGCTAAGGGCAGCACTTCCAGACGCAGTTTGACCAAACATGACACCTGACTCCCAATCTCAAAAGGACGCTAAACAAACATTCCTAGGCAGGATTGACACTGACAATGCGAGCACCCGTGCGCTGAAGCTGCTGCATTTTGCTCGACAGTTGCTCATAGGGCACCAAGAAGGCGGTACTGCTGCGGCGCACCCCCGGATAGCCCGGTTGGCGAATGCCCGCCACTTCAATGCGATAGACGCGGCCACTTTCACCAAAGGAACCACCCAAGCAAGCCCGTGGGGGAACATCGGCACTGGGGGTGTAGTAGGCAAAGGCCGTATCGCTACTCGAAGGCGGCACCACCGTATTGGGACTGTTGGTGGCCAGATCCCGCGCTAAACGGGACATGCTGCCTTCTGCTTGGGCGCGATCGCTATTGGCATAGCCACGATAGAGACGGAACATGCGGTTAAAGCCCACTGTTTTCTGACCCGGCTGGCTATTAAAGCCACGGTAATAGGGCACGACCCAATCCCCAAAGCTATCGGTGTATTCGGGGGAATCAATGTAGGAGTCAATGTCGGCATCAAAGCCCTCATTTTCGTAGAGATCCAAATGGAAGATTACTTCCGACTCGTCGTAGGGTGCCCGCCCCAACAAATGCTTATAGTTCAGTTCAATGACACGGGTTTGAAAATTGCCGTAGAGAAACTTCTCTTTGTATAGTTCCGACTTGGCCACTGCGCGCACAAACTCCCGCACGGTAATTTTGCCATTGCGCAACAGTGACTCCGCACTCACCAAACGCTCCGATGCCATGACATAGTCATTGCCCAAGACCTGACGGTAAACGGCACGGATGACAGTCTCTAGATCTTCCTCGCTCCAGTTGGCACGCAGCTCCACCCGCGGAGCATCACTGAAGGCGGAGGTACCCAAGCGCGAAGCAGCAGCAGTAATAGCCACGGTACAAACTCCTAAATATCGAGGGTACAAACAAGCCCGGTGCTGTAAACAAAGGGTCAGCCCAACGCCGACAACATCTGCTTACCTCACCGGGCAACGAAGGGAAACGCCTATTAGCTGAGGGCGTTAATGGCGTAGTCGATGTAGGCGTTGGCTTCCACCGCAGCTTGGCCCGTCAAGCCATGATTGGCTTTGATGTATTTCAGAGCTTCCACATACCAGCTTGGGGAGAGATCAAACGTGCTGTTGATTTCAGACAAGCCAGCGATGAGGTACTCATCCATCGGACCAGTGCCACCGGCAACGAGGCAGTAGGTCACCATCCGCAGGTAGTAGCCGATGTCACGGGCGCACTTGGCTTTGCCTTCGGGGGTCGAGGCATATTGAGAGCCTTGCATGGTGGTGGTGTAGGGGAATTTTTGGTACACCGCTTGGGCTGCGCCGTCAATCAGGCTCTGAGCATTGTTGGTCAGGGCGCGAGCAGCTTCCATGCTGGCCACAGCGCGCTTGAAGCGACCGTCAACCGCTTGCAGCTCGGTGTTGCTAAGGAAACGACCTTGGGTATCAGCGGCGGCAATAGCTTCAGTAATCGGCGTTTTCATGGATAAAATATCTCCCTAAAAAATGTGCGTGTTCAGAACGGTCAAAGTTACAAGACGGTAGCTGTGTCTTAGGCAACAGCGGCAGCGGCACGATCAAAGTAGCCAGCAATCTCAGACATCAGGGCGCTGCAATCGCCAGGAGTGATGCCATTGGGATCATTGGCGATCGCGATCGCGGCATCTTTCATTTTTTGGATAGCCACAGCCACGGAGGAGCCGGGGGTACCAAGGGCTTGGTAGGTTTCCCGCAGACCGTTCAAGCAGCGATCATCGAGCACGCTGGAGTCACCGGCCAAAATGGCGTAGGTCACATAGCGCAAGATGATTTCCATGTCGCGCAGGCAAGCAGCCATACGACGGTTGGTGTAAGCATTCCCACCGGGTTGGATCAGTTGGGGTTGCTCTGCAAAGAGGGCACGAGCAGCGTTAGCAACGATCGTGGAGGCATTGCTGGTGATGCGGTTGACGGCATCCAGACGCTTGTTGCCTTCTTTCACCAAGTTGGACAGGGCATCGAACTGGGCGTTGGTGAGGAATTCACCGCGGGCATCGGCCTGAGCGACAACTTTGGCAAATGCATCTAGCATGGATCAATTCTCCTTAAAGGTTGTTAAAGAAGTTAGAACTTCTTGACATTCCTGCCCCTAGCGGGATTGCAGGATTTTTATGGTGTTTTTGTGTCAACCCATAAAGGCTGTGTCAAGCAACCTTAGAGCGACCAAGCTGATCCTTGGTGTGGATATGTCAGGTCACGAACACCACAGTGGTGGGTGCCGGAAAGGTCGAATAACAGCCTGTGTTTCCCTAGGTGAGGTCAACAACCGTGCTGTTAAACCCTTCAGGTATTTCTTATACAATGCGGTGGGAAACCTGTTTCGCCGTAGTTATTAATTTGTAAAATACTTTTGTGAGATAAATTAAGCTTCCCGCGATCGCCATAAAATTGGTGCGATTTGTCCTAAGTTTTTCCTAAGTTTCGTGAAGTTTCTTTAACATTATTCTCAGGAAGTTACGATCCACATGAGTGAACCGTTGCAATTTAGCTTATTTGACACCCTCGCCCCCACCGAGGCCGAATCCCCGCCACCGACGCCTCTCGATGCTGCTACCTATGATCAAATTCCGCTGCGCGCTGAGGTGCCTATTCCCGCCGGTACCTACCGCGACTTGGAGGCGCTTGCGGCGCATTGTCAGCAGTGTCAACGCTGTGGCTTAGCGGCCACCCGTACCCATGTGGTGGTCAGCCGTGGTAATCCCGCCGCCAAGCTGATGATTATTGGTGAAGGACCGGGTCAAGCGGAGGATGAAACGGGTCGCCCCTTTGTTGGCAAGGCAGGGCAGCTCCTCGATAAAATTCTGGCTTCGGTCAATCTCGATAGTGAACGGGATGCCTATATCTGCAACATTGTGAAGTGCCGCCCTCCCGGCAATCGCGTCCCTGAACCCGCTGAAACAGCAGCCTGCCTGCCCTATCTGTTAGAGCAGATTCGCTTGGTCAATCCCCGCATTATTCTACTGGCGGGGGCAACGGCTGTGCGCGGCTTGCTCCAAGATCAGCGGGGGATTACAAAAATTCGCGGTCAGTGGATTGAATGGCAGGGACGCTGGTGTATGCCGATTTTTCATCCTGCTTATCTGTTGCGAAATAACTCGCGGGAGCCGGGCAGTCCCAAGTGGCTAACGTGGCAGGATATGCAAGCCGTGCGCGATCGCCTGCGCCAACTCGATGCTTAGATTACTCCTGACGGTGGGGATGTTCCTGCAAATAGCGTAGCCAAAGCTCCGAAAGTTCCCGCGCCTGTTGCTCCTTTTCGCCAACAATGTGGTACATTCGCCGCGGCCGACCGCGACCTTCCACCTTCTTCCAATAACCATCAATAATTCCCTCATCCTCGAGAAATTTGAGGGCGCTGTAAAGAACCGTATCGGAAAGGCGGTAAAGAGGATATTCGTTTTCAATAGCTTGAATCAGCGCCGTGCCATAGGAGTCCCCCTTTTCCACAAGGGTATAGAGCACATAGCACACCGCAACTTCCTTGCTCAGGTAAACGGGCGGTGGCTGGCGGAAAAAGGTGTAGATATCTTCCAGTTTCATAACCTTATCCTCAGCAATGGGCTACTGCTGATCCATTGACTCCCCAAAATTCCTCAGATCATGGAAGCGTCTGAATTCAACTCTGTTGCTCCAAACGATAGAAAACACAAATACTCCCCCCTTAATATCAGCACTTGCCTCTAGCCTTATATAGCGCATGAAAGTCACTAAGTATTTATCACTACCAAGACTACAATATTGTTTTACAACCCTTTCCTGAAATATAGGAGAAACAGTCTTCTCCCCTGTCGGCTTTCACGATTTTAAGCGTCTGCCGTCCTTGTAAAAAGGGCTGTACTTCTGATTTTAGGAAGTTTGAGAGAAAAGTGTTCCTTGCATCATAATTCCGCAGTTGGCAAAAATCAAGTCATTGACCTGTTGTAAATTGATTTCAAGGGTGATCAGCAGCAAAATTTCTTAACAAAAATTCACGATAAATCTGCCAGCGGCGGCCATTGTGGACCAGCAGTGTGAGGTGGGATACCCAACAGCGAGCCGCAAAGGATTGTGCTTGAAAGTCTGCCCAAGCGTGGCGAAAGTTGTCCTTGGTTAAATCACGAAAGGCGATCGTCATGTGGGGGGTAAAGGCATGGCGTTGCGTAGGGGGGAGGTGCAGGGGCTTCGCTACCGCTTTGACGAGATCTGCTTGTAGTGTCTTGAGGGCTGGGGTGGGTGCCACGTGAATATAAATGACTCGTGGGGGAAAGGCGGCAAAGCCATCGAGGATCAACTCCACTGGAGCGGCTTGCTCGGAAAAAGTTTCTAGAGCTTGCTCCAGATTTACGACCGCTGCATCTGGCCACCAAAAGGGGGGATAGAGGGTAACGTGGGGGGGAGAGCGCAGTGCCGCTTGGCTTTGGTAGCGATCGCAACAATACTGCTTGAGGCGGGTGACTTCCGCCTGAATGTCAGCATTGGGCAACAAAGCAATAAAGTAATGCCGCCGGTTCATTAGCGCTGTGCCACAACGGTCCAATGGCGATCGGAGGTGAGGGTGGCTTGCCACTGCTGCGGCGGCTGCGGCAAGGTTTTGAACAGATCCCCCATTTCCGTTAAGGTCAGTGCCGCATGGAGCGAATCGGCAAACAGTTGCCGTTGCTGGGGCGGGTCTTGACCCGCATATTGCTCAACCAAGGCTTGCAGTTCGGCCAATGTTTCTGGGCGATAAAGGTCACGGATAAACAACGTCCCTTGGGGACGCAGCACCCGCAGCATTTCGCCAAGGGCAGGCCGCGGATCCGCTAGGTGATGGATCAAGCTATTACTGATCACAACATCAAAACTCGCGTCGGCAAAGGGCAAGGCTTTGGCATCCCCTTGAATAAAGTTTAATTGCGGACTGTGGTGGCGGGCGATCGCCAGCATGGCTGGACTGAGGTCAATCCCTGTTAGTTGCCAATGGGGATAGCGTTGATGCAGCATTTGCAGAATCCGCCCGTTTCCTGTACCCACATCTAAAACTTTTAGAGGTTGCTCAACACTGGCTAAGACTGCGGCTAAATCTTCACAGAAGGCGGCATTAACAGCAGTAAAATCCATGGCGTCATAGGCGGCAGCCGTTTCTGGCGTCTCCATGACCTCAGGTTCAAGAATGCGTTGCAGCGGCATAGGCTATAGACCCGTCGCCGATCGCCCCTGCTTGGGTAAGCGCACAAACACAAAGTAGCTCAGATAGAGCATATAGATGACAAGGGCAACGGCGGCAAAGAAGCCAAGGGTACCGGCGCGGGCTTGGGCATGGAAAATATCTTTGAACATCAGGGGTGGCTCGAGCCAGACTTGGCAACTGGGGGTCTGAACGGCACCAGCGACAAACGCACAGGGCAAATAAAAGGCCTGACCAATGGCGGCAAGGATACAGTAGAGCGTGATTGCCCAGCGCCAGCTACTAAAGACCTGACCAATCAAATCTTGGCGATCGCTAATTTCCTCATTGAGATCCACCCAAAACCAGAGGCTAATGGGAATCAGCACCAAGGCCATAAATCCGGTGACGTAGGCCACTGGCCACTGCGGCATCATCAGGTACACCGTAATCGCCAATAGACTGGCCACCCGCCAATAGATAATCAGCAGTTGGGTAATCGCTGGCACATTTTTAACCGTTGACCACAGCAACAGGATCAAGGGAATAATTACAGTAAAGAGCACCGCAAGGCGGTAGTCCATCCACACGAGCGATCGCAGAAGTTCCAAGGACATGGCAGGCCACAGACCCAAGTGCAACGGTTCTATTATTAGGGATCGCCTTCCCAAGGCACAAGGCTAGAGCGATCGCACTCGCTCATACCAACGCATCAGAATGGCTGCTAACTTTTGCGAATCATGGCGCACGGTTGGCGTGGATTCGTCCATCACATCCGCAAGGATTAGTCGACAGTTTTGACGGGTCAGGGCTTCCCGATCAATAGCCACAGCGGTACTTCCCTGCTGCCCATAGCGTTCAAGGTGAGCGGCACTGGGGGGGTATTTTTGCACCAGCACCGCATCAAACAGGCGATCGCCCGTGACCGCATCAAGGGCACGCACATGATCACTCACAGCATAGCCATCGGTTTCCCCCGGCTGCGTCATAATGTTGCAGACGTAAACACAGGGGCACTGCCGCTCCGCTAGGGCTTGGGCAATCTCAGGCACTAAAAGATTGGGAATGATACTCGTGTAGAGACTGCCGGGGCCAAGGATAATGTAGTCGGCCTCATGAAGGGCTTGAATGGCGCGGGGCAGGGCTTTGGGGGCTGGGGGCGAGCAACCAATTTCGACAATTTTGCCGCGGGCGGCTGTAATGTTGGACTCCCCATGAATGAGGCGACCATCGGCAAGGCGTGCCCAAAGGGTCATATCTGTTAGGGTGGCTGGCAACACTTGACCACGAATGGCCAAGACCGCTGAACTGGTGGCGATCGCTCGCTCCAGATCCCCCGTGATATTTGTCATCGCCGTCAGAAACAAATTGCCAAAACTGTGCCCTGCTAAGCCATCCCCCGCTTCAAAGCGATATTGAAACAGTTCAGTGACGATTTTCTCCTCATCGGCAAGAGCCGCCAAGCAGTTGCGAATATCCCCCGGTGGCAACACCCCAATTTCCCGCCGCAGTCGTCCGGATGAGCCGCCATCATCGGCCATCGTCACAATGGCAGTGATATTGGAACTATAGAGCTTGAGTCCCCGCAAGAGGGTGGAGAGACCAGTTCCCCCCCCAATAGCAACAATTCTTGGCCCCCTGCCTAGCCGCCGATGGATGAGCAGCCGCTCCACCAAGGCCTTGTCGTCTTCTGGCAACAGGACTTCCGT
Organism: Thermosynechococcus sp. HY213; assembly: GCF_031460975.1. Taxonomy (NCBI): domain Bacteria; kingdom Bacillati; phylum Cyanobacteriota; class Cyanophyceae; order Acaryochloridales; family Thermosynechococcaceae; genus Thermosynechococcus; species Thermosynechococcus sp. HY213. Next base: position 131,998 of record NZ_JAVKVB010000012.1, read on the forward strand.
AATCGAGCCAAGGGTCCGGGCATAGCCCCAAGCAATCAGTGCCAACCCCCCAAGCAGCAGTAAAGGGCCACTGATGTAGCTGGGCACAAAACGGGCAATACTTTGAACAAACTGCTCTAGAAATTGCAGGAAGTAAAAAATGGGGGTGAGGTTGATGCTAATGGCAAAGCCCAGACTAGCCAGCAAAACGCCAACTGCACTAATTAGGAGCCATCGTTTCACCAGTAGCCCAGGGAGCAACCATTGGGACCACAAACGGATTTTACGACGGGCTGGCCGTAGCTTCGCTGAGAGTGGTTGAGCCTTATTCGCTCTCCTCATCCGCACCAATACCCAAATAGGTTTTGCTCAGATAGCGGGCTAGGCGCTGCAGAGGATTGGCCACTTGTTTTTTGTGTTCGGCATGATTACTGTTAATGGGAACACCTAAAATCCCGGAAAATTCATCATCGCTAATTTCCCCTGCTTGGTGCTGAGCAAAGGAATCAACCACTTGAATGAGTTCATCGGTGGAAAATTCAAAACCATGTTGACTGGCAAAATCCACCACCTTAGGCGCCATCTCTCCTCGCAGGGCAGCGAGTTCCTCAGCATCTAGTTCGGCAGCGCCGCTGATATTGCCATCCCCTACCCCCAGAAGGTTCTCCAGTTCATCTCGTAGTTGGGTATCTTCAGCGGTCTTTTGCATGAACGCTAACACCTGTGCCGTCGCCATAGGCTTCCTTCCTTCGGTCAGTAAATTTTCTGCACGAACCGATTGGATTATAGCATTCTCTGTTGAGAGTATTTTTAGGCAACAGTTCTTAAGAAGGGCACCTCAACCACTTGAGCAATGATGCCCTCTGGGGTGTGCAAGGTTAACCCGGCACCGCCCACTTTGGTGCGCACATAGCCTAGACCAAAGGCACCCCCATTTAGGGGCGTACAACTGGTGAGCAGACCCACTTTTTCCCCTTCCAAAAGTAGGGGAGTTGGGGCGGAAACAACGGCACTCAATTCCAGTCCCCAGAGATGTTGTTTGACCCCTTGGTAGGTGTTGAGGCGGGCGATCGTCTCTTGGCCAATGTAGCAGCCCTTATTGAAAGAAATCGTATGCCCCAGTCGGGCTTCGAGGGGGTTATAGTCTTCGGTGAGTTCAGCGTCGGCAGCGGGTCGCCCTTGGCGGATGCGTAGGTGTTCCCAGTCGGTATCATTCAGTTGGAGATGGGCATTGAGGAGATCTGTGAGGGGGCGATCGCTCCAAAGGGTCAAGCCCGGAATCGCTAAGCCACTGGTGGCAGCAATGGTTATGGGAGCGTTTTCGTAGGTGAGAGTCACATGAGCGTAGGGCTGGGAAAACGGTTGCAGACCCAATTGGTCAGCGATCTGATCCGAAACGGCACCGAACACTCGGTAGCAGTAACTGTCAGAAGTGCGATCGCTCACCTGCACATCGTCGCCAAAGAAGATGTACTTATCGAGCCATTTCAAGAGAAACTCGCGGCGCTGCGGTGACACCAGTAGATCCACCCACTCCATATGAACAAGTAGGGTGACAAGATCAAGGGTGCGTGCCGTCGAGGTCAGAAAAACCGTATCTGCCCCTTGGCCGGGTTGCAAGACAAGACAGTTATTGGAGCTTTGATTGTGCAAAAACTTTAGGCGATCGCCCCCCCTGAGGCGTAGGCGCCCCCAATGACTGCAATCATAGACTGCACCACTGGCAGAGACTGTTTCCAGTAGATCCGTCATTCTTTTACTCCTAAGAGAAGCAAGTCCCGCTCAAGGAGCGATCGCACCCCTGCAAGATTGAAGCCCGGTTGCTCAGCTAATAACTCAGCCACGTTTTTTTGACCCGTCGCAGCCGCCAAGAATTGCTGCTCAGCCTGATTGAGCTGAATCACATCATAGTGACAGTTAAAGACACAGACCCCCGGCCAACCGTCTAAGCAGGGGTGTCGCCACGGAATAGCCACCAGCAAAGCCGCATCCTCAGACCAATCGTGACGGGGCAGCGGCGGCTTGGCCAAAAAGAACTCAAAGTGGGTCATTGCCTCAGGGTCAAGGCATTCAATGAGTTGATATTGCTGGATCGGATCTAAGTGCTGTGCGCGGTGCAACAGTTCTGGCTGGCTGCCCAATAGCCGCTCCAACCGCCAAACTTGAGGGTTAGAAAAGCCGACGAATTCTAGGCTAGAGGCAGCAATGAGGTCAAAGAGGCTGGCGATCGTGTAGTCAATTTCTTGGGGATGCACGTACATGTCGGCAAAGCATTCATCCCGCTGATTTTCGAGGCTCCAGCGCTCCTGCTCACGCTTTTTCAGGCGATTGTTCTGGGGCAATGCGGCAAAGAGTTGCCGTCCAATGGCCACCCCCTCGCGATAGTTGTGGCGATCGCTCCCCTGAAGTAAGGCAATGGCCTGCTGCATCAGTTTAATTTCCCAGCGACCGTAGGCTCCATAAACAAAGATGTGCAAAATGCCGCCGGGAGCAAGAACATCGGCGAGAGCTTGAATGCCCCGCTGCGGATCCGGCAGATGGTGCAGCACGCCCACACAGTTAATCATCTGGAACCTTTGCCCCAGTTGTGCCACATCCTCTAGGCTCAGGTGGTGAAATTCGACATTGGTGGCGCCCGATCGCCGGCAGCGCTCGCGGGCAATCTCCAAAGCACCCTCACTGAGATCCAACGCAGTAATCTTTGCCTGCGGATTCAAATGGGCGAGATATTCCGTTCCTACACCAGTGCCACAGCCAGCATCGAGAATGGCAACGTCCAACTGGGAGGGATAGCGTCCTGTGCAAAAGCTATAGGCCGCCGGCCAAGACCAGCGCCAGTTGTACCCCGGTGGTGGCTCATCAAGGAGCGGTTCCGGCGGAAAAGGATAGGTATTGTACAGTTGCCGCACAGCAGCAGTAATCTCAGCCGCCGAGGTCATGATGGTTCCCCTTGAGATAAGCGTCGTAATAATTCTCGGGTGGTTGCCTCTGGGTCAGCCGCATCCATAATGGCGCGGACAACGGCCACCTGAGTCGCCCCGGCCTTGACCACCTCATCAATATTACTGAGATCAATGCCGCCAATGGCAAACTGCGGCATCGGGGCGTGTTTGCGGGCGTATTGGAGATAGTCAAAGCCCACAGCCGCTTTACCCGGTTTGGTAGGAGTCGCAAAAATCGGCCCAACACCCACATAATCGGCACCTTCAGCAATGGCACGCTCCAGTTCTTGGGGATTGGTGGTCGAGCGTCCCACGAGGCGATCGCGCCCTAAAATTTGCCGAGCCAGTTCCATGGGAATATCCGTCTGTCCGAGGTGGACACCATCGGCATTGGCACCCACGGCAATATCCACGCGATCGTTGACCAAAAACAGGGCGCCGTAGCGTTGGCAGAGCGCTTGTAACTGGCGAGCCGTGGTTAGACGGGTGTGATCATCACTGGTTTTGTCGCGATATTGCACAAGGGGCAGTCCCCCCTTCAAAGCAGCTTCGACGGTTTCCAGCAGGCGATCGCTGGGGGCAGTCACCAGATAGAGCTTTGCCCCTTGCAGGCGTTGCGCTCGAGCGTGGCGCGGGTTGAGGATCAGGGCTTGCTCGAGAATGTAAACGCGATAGCGGAGGGCTTTGGCGGTGTCACTCAGCTCAGTATCGGTTAATTTCGCGTACTCCTCAATCACTCGTAGCGCTTCTTGGACACGGGCAAAGTTAGCGGTGAGCACCTCGCTGAGGGTCTGGCGATCGCGCTCCTGCGGATGACGCAAAGCAGTCCCCGGATCCTGATCCGTTTGTCGTGCCGCCCGCAACTCTGGGGTATGGTAGCGGCCAAGGGTTTGGCGCAAATCTTTACATTCTGCACTCAGGGCAGCATCTTCGCGGCCAAAGCGGCACCATTCCTCAATCACCCGCAGACCTTCGCGGGCACGGTCAAGGTTGGCATCGAGAATCCGCCGGATGCGTTGCCCCTCAAATCCGGGAGCTAAATTTTGCATAGCACGTCCGATCCCCACAGAAAAGAATCAACACAGTTCTGTTCACCGTTCATCGGCATTGTTGATAGCGTAATGAAGTTTTTGATGAGCCGTTTCAGCATTCACTCCCAGCCGTGGTTGAGTCACCTATGTTTGATCCTAGTGGGTTGGGGGACGCCCGTATTGGCGGCAGAACCGATTCCCATCCCCGTGCCACCGCCAGAGGTCAATACCGTCATCCCGATTCCTGTGCCTGCCCCAGAGGTGAGTACGGCGCCAATTCCCACCCCACCGCCGCAGCAGCTTGACAACTCCCTCGAACGATTGCCGGTGCCTAGTGACCCGATTCCGATGGGATTTGTGGGTCGCGATCGCGCGATGAATCAATTGCCGCCCCCACCAGACATTTCTGATGCAAACTTGGCAACACTCGCTCCCGTAGCCCCCAGAACGCGGTTTCGAGTCATTGTTTTGGATTTGCGGGAGGATGATCTAGCCAATCAAGAACGCCTGCGATCGCTCGTTCCCGAAGTGATACCCATTACCCTTGGCCAGCGCCGCGCCCTACAAGTGGGCAGTTTCCAAAACGAGGCCAATGCCAACGAAATGCGTGCCTTTATGGAGGTCAATGGCTTCCGCGCTGAGATTCAACGTCTGCCCTAAACAACCTCAATTGGCTCAGGAACGACGCGAAGAGGCCTAAAGAGTGCCCGCTTTTTCGGCAGTGAAGTGAACCCCCTGCCCAAGCAATCAATTTTTCATAGACTTAGAGGATTAGGAGCAAATCGCCACAGGAGTTGAGTTGCTAAAACATTCTGAGGATACAACCGTTCCCAAAGACAATAGCAATATCAACAGGATAGATGAGCAAGACCGCGCCTTTCATGACTGGTATCGGTTTGTGCTCTCTTATCCGCCCCATCTTGTGAGGGACTACATAGAAGACTTTGGCTTGAATGCAGAGAGTGTCATCCTCGACCCTTTTTGCGGCACAGGCACAACGCTGGTTGAGTCGAAGCTGCGTGGAATCCCCTCATTGGGTACCGAAGCCAATCCATTTGCCCATTTTGCGACGTGTGTTAAGACGGATTGGGATGTTGATCCGGATTTACTCTACCGTCACTCCTGTGAGATCGCAGAATTTGCCCTTGACATCCTGCGGCAGCAAGGGATAGGGGACTCGGTGCCTTTTGAGGGGAATATTGCGGATCTACCGTTACGCCAACTCTCGCCAGAACAACATAAACTCATCCTTACGGGGTCGATCAGCCCGATTCCCTTGCACAAGGTCTTGGTACTCCTTGACTGCTTAGAGAAATACAGAATAGAACAGGTCTATCGGCATCAACTGCTGGCGATCGCCAACATACTGGTTTTTGCCGTGAGTAATTTGCGCTTTGGCCCTGAAGTGGGTGTTGGCAAGCCTAAAGTTGATACACCAGTGATTAGTGCTTGGCTCGCCAAAATTGATGAAATGGTGGAGGATTTGCGGCAGGTCAAAAATCAAAATGATGCCCCTGCCCACGTCTATCTGGCGGATGCAAGATGTCCTGACCGAGTATTGCCGCCGCAGTCCGTTGATGCGGTGATCACCTCACCCCCGTATCCCAATGAAAAGGACTACACCAGAACAACCCGCCTCGAATCGGTGGTCTTGGGCTTTATCAAAACCAAGGCGGATTTACAAGCTTTCAAGAAGGGTCTGATCCGTTCCAACACGCGCAATGTGTACAAAACCGATGACGACGATCAGTGGATTCAAAACCATCCTGCAATTCAGGAGATAGCAGCTGAAATTGAACGCCGCAGAATTGAGCTGGGTAAAACGTCTGGCTTTGAGAGACGCTACAGCAGGGTAACAAAGCTCTATTTTGGTGGCATGGCGCGTCACTTGGCTGCCCTGCGATCGCGCTTGCGTCCCAATGCTCAATTGGCCTACGTCGTGGGTGATCAAGCCTCCTATTTGCGGGTGATGATTCGCACAGGTCAGTTATTGGCTGACATTGCCCAAGCCCTTGGCTATGAGGTTGTGCGCACAGATCTCTTCCGAACACGGTTTGCCAGCGCCACGAAGGAGCAACTGCGCGAAGAAGTGGTGATCCTACGCTGGAAAGGATAGTCGAGTCAGTCCAGATGGGCTGTACCTTAAGAATTACTGTAAAATAAGGCATCAACTGGCAGTACACCCACCCTATGGTTACCTCTTGGGCGAAATGGTCATTGCCGCGACTTCAACGGCACTCAACTCCGCTGCGCCAAAGGCGATTGCCCAAAGGGCACGCGACGCGATCGCAACGACTGCGCTGGAAATCTTTTGTGTTTAATCTGCTGTCTGAGCGTCTTTTGCTGGTCATCGGCGGATTGGGGGCAGGTCTTCTCCTGTGGCAAACCGATGGCCCCCTGATGGTGGCCACCCTGAGTGGCGTGGGTACGATTTTTCTCCTCAGTCGCTGGCAACGCCGACTGTTGACGCTATGGCAAGACCTGCGCCAACAGATGTCTCAATGGCTACACCATCCCTTCGCCTTTACGGTGGTCGGGGGTTTGCTGGCCTGTTTGGGTACCTATACCCTTCTGCATTTGGGTCAACACACCGCAGATCCATGGCTCGTGGTGGCGCTTGTGATCCTCGGCATCCTTTTAGTGGCCGTCATTGCCCTGCTTGGGACGCTCATGGGGCAACTGCAACAGCAGCATCAGACCCAACAGGTGTTCCAATGGTTTGCTGACCTCACCCATCCGCAACCGCTGCATCGGCTAGTGGCTATTCGCCAATTAGCTCGCATCTCTAAGGGGGCAGAGCGTCGCCAAGTGCAGGAAGCCCTATATCTGCTACTGGGACAGGAAACGGATGCAATCGTTCGCCGTGCTGCCCTTGAGGTGCTCGATCATCTTGATGATGCCGCCTGAGTCCCTCAATTGGCTGGAGCGATGGTGCTTGGCTCGGTTGATTCGAGCGATTGCTAGTGTCATTGGGGTTGAGCCACAGCGATTCGACTACGTTGGCTTTGTTGAAATCACACGGCAAGTGAAGCAGGGGCGATCGCCCGCGCAGCAGCAGGCTATCGTGGCCACCGTCTTTGATCGGTTAGTTCCCCCCTTTATCAGCACCTTGGTACGCACACTCTTTCGCCCGACTCGCTGGGTTTGTGAGTGGAATGCGTGGTTTGCCACCCGCCTCACGGGCTGGTTAGTGGGAGCCAGCGATCGCTACTGGGTCGAGGTCATTCCCCCCAATCAACCCCGCCAATGGCAACACAGTGGCGTGCGCATTCAAAAATGCCGCTATCTTGCTGAATCTCAATGCGTGGCTCTGTGCATGAACCTGTGCAAAAAGCCCACGGAGCAATTCTTTCGGCAGCGATTTGGCATTCCCTTGACGATGACGCCCAACTTTAGCGACTACAGTTGCGAAATGGTTTTTGGTACCCCTGCCCAGCCGATTCCTGAGCCAACCATTCCCCACTGTTGGGACGATCCGAGTCAGACCCCCTGCCCCCACATTTAAGACCATTCTCTTGGCGAATCATTTTTGGCGATTGACAATTCAAGATTATTTGAAATAACGTAGGGATGTCCCGCTGGAGCAGCAACGATGGGCGTTGGCATCGGCATTAATGGCTTTGGCCGCATTGGTCGCTTGGTTTTGCGTGCCGCGTGGGGTTGGCCTGAACTGGAGTTTCGCCACATTAACGAGATTAAAGGAGGCACAACCGCTGCCGCCCATTTACTAGAGTTTGATTCGGTGCATGGCCGCTGGCCCCAAGCCATTCAGGCCAAAGAGGGGGCGATCGCCATCAACGATCAGATCATTAGCTTTTCGGAAGCAAAAACCCCAGCAGAGGTACCTTGGCAAGAACGAGGAGTCGAGATTGTTCTGGAATGCTCCGGTAAATTCCGTACCGCTGAGCAACTGGCGGCCTACTTTGCAGTTGGGGTGAAAAAAGTGATTGTTGCTGCCCCCGTCAAGGAACAGGCCCTCAACATTGTCATGGGCGTCAATGACCATCTCTACAATCCCCAAGAACACCACTTGCTCACCGCCGCCTCCTGTACGACAAATTGCCTTGCCCCCGTCGTTAAGGTCATTCACGAAACCCTTGGCATTCGCCACGGCTTGATCACCACGATCCACGATGTCACCAATACGCAAACAGTGGTGGATGCCCCCCACAAGGACTTGCGCCGTGCCCGCTCTAGTCTGATGTCTCTTGTGCCGACAACCACGGGTTCAGCCACTGCTATTGGGCTGATTTATCCCGAACTCCAAGGCAAACTCAATGGCTTGGCGGTACGGGTGCCCCTGTTGAATGCGTCGCTCACCGACTGTGTTTTTGAAGTGAGCCGCCCCACCAGTGTGGCCGAAGTGAATGCAGCTCTTAAAGCTGCCGCCGCCGGGGAACTCAACGGAATTCTCGGTTATGAGGAGCGCCCTCTTGTTTCCATTGACTATTGCAACGACCCCCGTTCCAGCATTGTCGATGCCCTCTCCACAATGGTTGTGGATGAAACGCAGGTGAAAATTCTCGCATGGTACGACAACGAATGGGGCTACAGCAATCGCATGGCCGAATTAGCTCGTCACGTCGCCACTACGTTGCCCTAAGGAGTCTGCTATGGCTGTGTCCACCAGTGTCCGCAACTATATGATTGTTACCCTCGCCTACTGGGGGTTCACGATTACCGATGGCGCACTGCGGATGCTAGTGCTGCTCTACTTTAACCAGATTGGCTACACACCGCTGCAAATTGCCTTCCTATTTCTCTTCTATGAAATTTTTGGCATTGTCACCAACTTTCTCGGTGGCTGGATTGGTTCCCGTTTAGGGCTGAATGTCACCCTCTACGCGGGCATTGGTTTACAGGTGATCTCGCTGATCATGCTCACGCCCCTAACGCCAGAATGGCCTTTGTGGTTTGCGGTGCCCTATGTGATGGCGGCACAGGCGATGTCGGGGGTGGCCAAAGACCTGACAAAGATGAGTTCTAAGAGCGCTATTCGCTTAGTGGTGCCCCAGGAGGCAGAGTCACAGCTCTTTAAGTGGGTGGCGATTCTGACGGGTTCTAAAAATGCCCTCAAGGGGGTGGGTTTCTTTGTTGGCAGTGTGTTGCTGACATTGGCGGGCTATAGAGCGTCTCTGTGGATCATGGCGATCGCGCTTATCTTGATCCTGTTCAGCGGTTTGTTATTGCCACGGGGGATGGGGCAGATCAAAAAGAAAATCAAATTTCGCCAACTCTTTTCCAAGAGCAAGGAGATCAATATTCTTTCTGCTGCTCGCTTTTTCCTCTTTGGGGCGCGGGATGTCTGGTTTGTGGTGGGTTTGCCCGTCTATCTCCAAAGTGTTCTCAACTGGTCATTTTATGAAGTGGGGGGCTTTCTCGCCCTGTGGGTCATTGGCTATGGAGGTGTCCAGTCCTCGGCACCCCTGCTGTTGAAATACATCAATCGCGGTCGCCCTCCCCAAGCCGCCACTATTCAGTTTTGGACGTTTACACTGACGATTGTGCCAGCAGTCATTGCCTTGGGCTTGATGAGCCACTGGAATCCCAATGCCGTCATTATTGGCGGCTTGCTCCTTTTTGGCTTGATTTTTGCCATGAATTCGGCAGTCCACTCCTACTTGGTGCTGGCCTACACCGATGATGAAAAGGTGGCCTTGAATGTTGGCTTCTACTACATGGCCAATTCCGGCGGGCGACTAGCGGGAACGGTTCTCTCTGGCCTCATCTATCAAATTTGGGGCATTGTCGGCTGTCTGTGGGTTTCGATGGTCTTTGTCCTCTGTGCTGGACTCATTTCCCTAAAGCTCGAGGATCCGAAACGGCAGCAGCCCTACCCCTCGTTGGTTGTGGGGGATGGTGAATAACTGCAACATTTTCCCCTAGGGGTTAGAACTGAATAAAATTGAGATATGGTGAGGTTCCCCGAGGAATTGCCCTTATGATGCTCCCCCAAGAAATCATCGGCCAAAAAGTGTGGTTGGAAGTGGAACCCGAAGATGCCTACTATGCGGGTGAGAAAATTCGAGTACAGGCGGAAATTAGCCAGCCCACTGCTCCCCCGTGGTACTATGCTCGCTACATTAACCCGCCCCGCTGGTTCCGCACCCAAGGTCAGTGGCTCACCCACCATGAGGCGGAGATGGCAGTGCTCTTGAATCCCGTCTTGGAGGATTTGGAGCTGGGGGAAGAGGATTACGACGGTGATGAACTGACGAATGGTGATTTTAGCGATCGCTAGGAGCGTCTCGGGTCTGTTGGTCAGGGTGGCGATCGCCCACTGTTAGCTGCTATACTAAGTGCCAGGAAGAGTGGTGTATTGGCAGCACCCATGAACGTTCTATCCTGAACGGTTCAAAAATCTCCTTCCCCTCGGGAAGTGAGGCTGTCACTTTTTGAGATTGTTTGGGTGTGGTGGGCAATGTCCCGCCTTTTTTATTTCCTATGCAGATACAGATGCTTTTGCCTGTGGTGCAAACCCTTGCCCAGCAGGTTGCCGACCAAGAACACCTTGATCTGGTGAGTGTGCAGTGGCTGACCCATCAATCGCCCCCGATTTTACGGGTGGAGGTGCGCCATCCTGAGAATGACACCAGCTTAGAGGATTGCGAACGGCTGAGTCGGGCACTGGAGATGGCTTTGGATGGGCTGCCAGAGTTGGAGTTTGCCTACGTTCTCGAGGTGTCGAGTCCGGGCCTGTCGGATTACTTGAGTAGCGATCGCGACTTTGATGCCTTTCGTGGCTTTCCTGTACGGGTCACGACCACCGCACCCCATCGGGGCAAAACCCTTTGGGAGGGCAACCTGATTCGCCGTGACGCGGTGAATGTCTATCTCAATCAACGGGGGCGATCGCTGGCGATTCCCCGCTCACTCATTGCCAGTGTCCAACTGTACACCCCCAGCAGTGAGCCTTAGCAGCAGTTGATCTACTAAATGAACGAGGTTGTAACGGACGATGACCATCTATCGCTTACCCGGCCTACGGGCCATGATCAATGAAATCAGCCAAGAGCGGAATTTGCCCAAGCACGCGGTACATCAAGCCCTCAAGGAAGCACTGCTCAAGGGATACGAACGCTATCGCCGCAGTCTGCGCCCGGATCATAGTCACTTTGAAGAAGACCACTTTGCCAACTTTGAAGTGGAACTAGACACCGAGCAGGAGGGCTTCCGCGTTTTGGCCACCAAAACGATTACGGAAACAGTGGCGAACCCCGATCGCGAAATTGCCCTTGCCGATGTGATTGAGGTGGTGCAGGATGCCCGTGTCGGCGATACGGTGCTGTTGGATGTCACCCCTGACCATCAGGAATTTGGCCGCATGGCCGCCATGCAAACCAAGCAAGTGCTGGCGCAGAAATTGCGAGATCAACAGCGTCGCCTCGTCCAAGAGGAATTCAAAGACCTCGAGGGCACCGTACTCATGGGGCGCGTCCTGCGGTTTGAGCGGCGATCGGTGATTATGGCTGTGCGCAGCGATGCTAGCCAACCGGAAGTGGAGGCCGAACTGCCGAAACGGGAACAACTTCCCAACGACAACTACCGCGCCAACTCCACATTCAAGGTGTATCTCAAGCGCGTCAAAGAGGGACCTCAGCGCGGCCCCCAATTGGAGGTTTCCCGTGCTGATGCTGGCTTGGTGGTCTATCTCTTTGCCAATGAGGTGCCAGAAATTGAGGATGAAGTGGTGCGGATTGTGGCCATTGCTCGCGAAGCCAATCCCCCGAATCATAAAGTCGGCCCCCGCACCAAAATTGCCGTGGATACCTTAGAGCGGGATGTCGATCCGGTGGGTGCCTGTATTGGGGCACGGGGATCCCGCATTCAAGCAGTGGTGAATGAACTGCGGGGGGAAAAAATTGATGTGATCCGCTGGTCGCCGGATCCAGCCACCTATATTGCCAATTCCCTCAGTCCCGCCCCGGTAGAGGATGTGCGGCTAATCAACCCCGAAGCCCGCATTGCCCATGTCCTTGTGGCACCGGATAAGGTCTCCCAAGCCATTGGTAAGGAAGGCCAAAATGTGCGCTTGGCAACTCGCCTAACGGGCTGGAAAATTGAGGTGCGCGATAGCTCCCAATACAACTATGAAGAGGAGGATCGCTTGGCCATGGCCGCCCTCGAAGAACAAGTTGCCAGTTAGGGATGATGGCTGTCCCCCAACGCCGCTGTGTGTCCTGTGGCCGCTTGGCCGATCGCTCGGAGTTTTGGCGAATCGTGCGCTGCTGGCCCGATCAAAAGGTGCAGTTGGATCGGGGGATGGGGCGATCGGCCTATCTGTGTCCCACTGCCGAGTGTCTCAAGGTGGCCAAACAAAAAAAACGCTTGGCGCGATCGCTCCGCTGTCCCATTCCCGAGGATATTTTTACGACCCTTGCTGCTCGCTTAGATGCCCATCGCAACTATGACTGACTCCCCCATTTGGCAGCCCTTTACACAAATGAAAACGGCGGCTCCGCCCCTGAAGGTGGTGCGTGCCCAAGGTGCTCGCCTTGAACTGAGCGATGGCCGTCAGATTATTGATGCCATTTCCAGTTGGTGGGTGACGCTCCATGGCCACAGCCATCCTGTGCTGGCTAAAGCGCTCTATGAGCAGGCACAAACCCTTGAGCACGTCATTTTTGCTGGCTTTACCCATGAGCCAGCGGAGCAGCTTGCCCAACTGCTGTGTGCCCACACGCCAGCGGGGTTACAACGGGTCTTTTTTTCCGACAATGGCTCAACCGCCGTGGAAGTGGCGCTGAAGATGGCCTACCAGTATTGGCAGCGGCGAGATCAACCCCAGCGATCGCGCTTCATTGGCTTTACCGGCGGGTACCATGGCGATACCCTTGGGGCAATGACTGTCGGCCAAAGTTCCCCGTGGTGGCAACCCTTTCAACCGCTGCTCCCCCCCTTAACAATCCTGCCCTACCCAGCAACCTATGCGGGGGATCCAGAGGTGGAGACCAAGGAAGCACAGGCGATCGCTCAACTGGAGGATACCCTGAAGGCAGACCCCGATGCCTATGCCGCTCTCTTCATTGAGCCACTCGTACAGGGGGCAGGGGGAATGCGCATGTGTCGTCCCTCGTTTTTGCAAGCCCTTTCTGCAATTGCCAAGGCCTATGGGGTGTTAGTCGTCTATGACGAGGTGATGACGGGGTTTGGCCGCACAGGTGCCCTCTTTGCCTGTGAGAAAGCGGGGACACAACCCGATCTCCTTTGTCTCTCTAAGGGGTTATCGGGAGGCTGCTTGCCCATTGCCGTCACATTGGCCACTGAGGACATTTACCAAGCCTTTTATGCCGATGATCTGGCGCGCGCCTTTTTCCACAGCCATTCCTATACCGGCAATCCCTTGGCCTGTGCCGCGAGTGTGGCTTCATTTCAATTGCTGCTTGCCAAACCTGAAGCCTACCAAGGTCTAGAGGCGCGCCATTGGCAGTGTTACCAGCAGTATCTTGCCGATGTCAGCAATCTCAAGCAATTTCGCACCTGTGGCACGATCGCGGCCATGGAATTGGCGACGGCGGCCTCCTACTTTAGTGACCTTGTGCCCCAACTGCGCCGCCGCTTTATTGAGTTAGGTGTGCTGCTGCGACCTTTGGGCAATACGCTCTATATCCTGCCCCCCTACTGCATTAGTGATCAAGAACTGGCCGCAGTCTATCGCGCCATCCGCCAAGTGGCGATCGAGGTGGCCGCAGGTTATTTCACCGCAGTCTCTGCTTGAGTGGCCATATAACTCAGGAGCCAATTGACCGCAGTGGCACGGCGCGTACGGCGGGGGTTGAGTTCCTTGATTTCATAGCCAGCAAAGCCCAACTGTTCCTTGAGAAGTTGCTTGTGGGCAGGGGGAATAGAGCGGGTGAGCTTGACGATGGCGGGGCGGCTGCCAATGAAGTCTGGCGGTTGGGGATAGTCTTGTCGCCATTCTGGAGGCACGCGATCGCTCTGCCAAGTTTGGCTGTGGGCGTCATAGCGATAGCCCAAGGAGTGCCACAGGAGCTGATTGACCGTAGCATCATCCAATTCATCATTGAGAATTTGCCACAACGTGGCTTCTGTGAGAGGGGGGAGTGGCGAATCAGAGCTATCCATTCACACTCTTTGTGATCAGTCGGTCTACTGAAACCGGTACCATAAAAAGGGTGGTTTCTCTAAATCTGCCCTTATATGTCTGCTTCGGCAACGAATTCCCCTTCCCGCTGGCGATCGCTACGCAATAATGCCCTCCTGATTGGGGTGGCTGTGCTGATCACGCTACTGATTCGTATTTTTGTGGCGGAGTCGCGCTTTATTCCCTCAGAGTCTATGGAGCCAACGCTTTGGCCAGGCGATCGCATTGTGGTGGAAAAGATCACCTATCGCCAGCGATCGCCTCAAGCGGGGGATATTGTTGTCTTCTATACCCCACCCCTCTTGCAGGCCCTTGGTTATCGCGCCGATCAAGCCCTCATTAAACGAGTGATTGCCACCGCCGGGGACACGGTTGCCGTGCATGATGGTCAAGTTTGGGTCAACGATCGCCCCCTTGCAGAACCCTACATTGCTGAGCCACCCGTTTATACGCTCTCCCCAGTGACAGTGCCAGAGAATATGCTCTTTGTTATGGGAGATAACCGCAACCACAGCAATGACTCCCATATCTGGGGATTTTTGCCCCTTGAGAATGTCATTGGTCGGGCGATCGCCTGCTATTGGCCCCTCAACCATGCGGGTAAAATTTCGTCCCCGGCTGCCTAATAGGTGACTAGCCGCATCAGTGTGGGGTTAGCATCCTCCACCAGTCCCCATTCAACTGGTAACGGTACCACTTGTCCCACAGGAGTTGTTTGCGTTGCTTGGAGACAATCAGTCTGCAAACTGTAGTTGCCATTGCGCAGGCTTGGCGGTTGGGCAGGGCGGCTGACTTGACAGGTTTTAATGACCGTCGCTCCCACCTGTAGCGTGCTATGGGTTTGGCTGTGAGCCAAAGGTGTCCAAGAAAACACGGCTAACACACTCAAGGCGATCGTGGCGACAAGAGACTGCCGCCAAAACTGCATGCTGAACATAATTCCCCCGCCTTCTCTTTATCGAGAAGTCATTGATGAAATCACTCGTAACAGTTCCTTAGATTCCTTCCCCCGCTTTTGGAAACGTGAGGCTTTGAGTCTTGAACAGTGAATACTAAGGTATTAACTGCAAAAAAGTAATAAGAAAATGTGAGGAGCTGTTTAGAGTTGTAGGGGATTCAGTCGCCTTCCCTACACTTCTATTGTAGTCTTTATAGCCAAACCTAGTTACGATCCTGTACAAAAGTTCATGATTGAGTCTTATACCAATTCAATTTGAAGATATAGTCATTTCGAAAGAGAGTGAGATATTTTCAAGAGGGATAGGCTATACTCAAAGCGTCATGAATGTTACTCAAGAATATGAGCTATAGCTTGGACTGACGAGAGCGATTTGTCTCCTACATCCAGCAAGGTGGCAAAATTAGTGAAGCAACTCAAATCTTTCAGGTGAGCCGCGCCACTATCCATCGCTGGCTGAAGCGAGAGGACTTAGCGCCCACGGTTGTCCCCCGTCGTCCTTGGAAACTGGATTGGGCGGCCTTAGAGACGGGGTTTGACTCTCGAGTGGAGTGTGAGTATGGGTGGTCAGCGCGAGGCCAACGAATTGATGGAGAGTGAGCTTTGTGGGCGGCTGTGGACAAGTCCTTGCTTCAGCCAGTAGAGCATCTGCAAGCGTTCCTGCTGTCGGGCATCGGTTTCATGGTTGCAAAGAGCTGGTATAGGATATCGCTTCTTGTCGCTTGAACTCTGTTCATCCAGCGAACTCAAACAATCTGCCATCTTCTACTGCTCAGCAAATAATGGTATAAACTCCCTTCCCTTCAAGGCAGTGGACTAAATGGGAACGCTAGCAAGGACTATCCTCTTTAGGGGTCAATTTGTGCCTGTGCCACTACTGGCATAGTTCCAACGAAAAACGGCTATTCACCTGTCAGGATCGAAGTATCAGCGTAACGACACCGCCCTTCGCTACGGTTGACGCTTCAAAACGCTGGTTTAGGCCACTTCGCGTTTCAGGTAGGGAAATAGAATGATTTCGTTGGCACGTTTGGGTTGGTTACTTTCAGTTGTATTGGGAGTTGTTACCCTTGGGTTCACCAATGGGCTGGCGATCGCTCAACCGCTCTTGGCACGACAAAATCAATCTCCATTGGTCAATGGCCTGTATCTCCTTGGCGAGTCGCCCCAACCCCAACAGGTGGGTCATAGCTATATTGTCTTTGAAGTCAAAGATCAGAAGGTCTATGGGGCGTTTTACATGCCCAATTCCTCCTTTGATTGTTTTCGGGGTACCGTGGGCGATCGCCAGTTGCAGGTGACGGTTCTACCCACCTATGAGGAGGAACCCTACCAAGCAGAAATTGATTTACCCAGTTTCTATAGTTTGCGTCGTATTAGTGCTAGCGATCGCGCCATTTTGGCTGCCTGCAAAGCTGAGCCGCTGCCCATTGCCACCCAAACCGGAAGCTAGGCAGAGGTGCTATCATCAGACGGTACCTTTTGCCGTTAACTTTTGGTTAAGTCTGAATGGTTAAGTTGACCCCGACGCCTGCCTATAGTCTGACGCTGCGATTGAAGACTTCCTTAGATCCAACGGAATTAGGAACCGTTCTCCAGATCATTGGTGGGCAACAGGGGCAAGTGGGTTCCATCACCCTGATCGAGAAAACCGCTAATAAAATCCTACGGGAACTGGTGGTGGTGGCTGCCAGCCGCGATCATGCTGCGGCCATTGTCAATGCTGTGAAATCTGACACCCAAGCCACGGTGCTAGAGGTGAGCGATCGCACCTTTCGGCTCCATGAGGGGGGCAAAATCACCGTTAGAAGCAAGCATCCCCTTCAGGAATACGACGATCTGGCGATGGCCTATACGCCGGGCGTCGGTCGGGTATCCCAAGCGATCGCTGACGATCCTCAATTGGTGCACAAACTGACGATCAAAAGCCATACGGTGGCCATTGTCAGTGATGGCAGTGCAGTCTTGGGATTAGGCAATATCGGCCCAGAGGCTGCTCTACCGGTGATGGAGGGCAAGGCCATGCTCTTTCAGGAATTTGCCGGTCTGGACGCCTTTCCCATCTGCTTGAGCACACAGGAGGTGGATGAAATCGTCGCCACCGTCAAGCGCATCGCCCCCGTCTTTGGTGGCATCAATCTAGAGGATATTAGCGCCCCCCGCTGCTTTGAAATCGAAGCCCGTCTGCAAGCGGAATTGGATATCCCTGTGTTTCACGATGACCAGCACGGCACGGCCATTGTCACCCTTGCCGCCCTTAAAAATGCCCTGCAACTAGTGGCTAAATCCTTAGATACGGTGCGCATTGTCATTAACGGGGCGGGGGCAGCCGGCATCGCCGTGGCCAAGCTCCTGCGCAAAGCCGGCGCCCACCATCTAACCCTCTGCAACCGCCAAGGCATCCTCTCAAAAGACAAAGCACAAACACCAGCACAGCAGGAATTTGCCGTCGCTGAAACAGGAACGCTGGCTGATGCTCTAGAGGGTGCCGATGTCTTTATTGGCTTGAGTGCCCCCGGCGTCCTGACATTGGAAATGGTGCAGCGCATGGCTCCAAAAGCGATTGTTTTTGCAATGGCCAATCCCGTGCCGGAAATCCAACCCGAACTCATTTATGACCATGTGGCGGTGGTGGCCACTGGCCGCAGTGACTATCCCAATCAAATCAACAATGTGCTCGCTTTTCCGGGGGTGTTTAAGGGTACCCTTGCCTGTCGGGCACCCCGCATGACGGAGGAGATGTTCCTCGCGGCAGCAGCAGCGATCGCGGCCTTGGTCAGTCCCTCGGAACTGCACTCAGCCTATATTATCCCCTCAGTGTTTGATCCACGGGTGGCACCGGCAGTGGCCAAGGCTGTCGAGGACTGCGCGCGATCGCTGGGGTTAGCGCGTGCCTAGTCTCTATTGCGAGACAGTAAAGGGTTGAGTCAGGGTCAAGCCCAAATCCGTATTGGCATCAATCACCACTAGTCGCTGCACGGCTGGATCAATCGCACCACCAATGGTGGCACCGGCGGCTGCACCGGTAATCACTTTTTCGGGCGTAATCTTGCGATCGCCAATCACTGCAGAAGCACCCGTGGCCAAAGCAGCACCAATCAGCGTATCGCGAATAATGGAGGTGGCAGGCCGTCCTTGGTTGGTTTCAATCGCTGCCCCCGTCACTGTCCCCGTGAGCACTTTTAGGGGCGTAATCCTGCGGTCTCCCGCCAAGCCAGAAATCCCCGCAGCCACCGCCGAACCAATGGCCGCATTGCGGAAGACATTGCCAATGTTGGGATCACGGGCATCGCGAATCGTACGAATTACTTGGGAATTAGCAGCGATCGGGAGTTGGCGATTATTGATCACCACCGTATTGGCCACAAATTGAGACCCCCCTTGGGCGGGCTGGATCTGGCCAAAAATTTCACTGCCCACGGGAATCACAACACGACCTTGGCTATCGCGGACATCGGTAGCCGTCACCAAGCGGATCGCAACACTTTCATTGGGGCTAAGGACAATCCGCTCTGCATCGGGGAAACGAGCCGGAATTTGCTGACCGGCTGGGAGCGCAATAGGCGAGGTGGTAGCCACACCCGCAATGTACTGCGTCGGGACAAGGGCTTGGGCACCGGGGGCACGGGTCGCCTGACAGAGGAATGCGGCAATATCGGCACGGGTGGCCAGTTGATTCGGCGCAAAGAACTGCACATTGGGATAGTTCACCACCACTTGTTTGGCGGTGGCAGCGGCCACACCCGCACGTCCATAAGCGGGAATTGCTGCCGCATCATTGAACTGGCCTAAGACCCCCTCCACAGAAGGCGGTGTGGGATATTGCAAGCCACTGGCTAGAGCCACGATCGCCTGAACACGCGGAATATTTTGATTGGGCTGAAACACATTGCCGGGGTAGCCACTCAAGAAGCCAGTACGGGTGGCATTTTGAATCGCACTCGCTGCCCAAAATGTGCTGGGGACATCGTTAAACATACTGGGGGCACGCACCACAGGCGCATTGGGAAACGCCTTCCCCAGCATGGCTGCATATTCAGCACGGGTGACGGGGGCAAAGGGGCGAAAGGTGCCATCGGGATAGCCGCTGATAATGTTGCGACTGGCCAAGTGGTCAATACAGGCCTGTGCCCAAATGCCTTGGGTATCGGTAAAACGGGATTGGGCTTGCACCGGAACAGCCGCTAGAAGGGCAAGGGTACCAGAACTCATTAAACCGCAGCTCAAAACGGCCAAGCTGCGCTGTGCGAGGCTCTGCATAGCAAATCTCTCCAAGTAAGAGGGTATTCAAGTTATCTGAGAGGGTTTTGGATTCCCCTCAGCAATTTTGATTGGGAAAACACGTCAATCGTTGACTCTGCTGATGCCTATGGACGCAGTGCCGGAGATTAGGTTCCCTTGGGGGTAGGGGCTTCACTGGGGACAAGAACCGATTCCACTTGGGTATTCATTTGCCAGCCCGAAATTAAGGCCGCCGGTAGGGTGTGGGGTTTGGGGCTGTGGAGCAGGTAAATCAGGCGATCGCCCACTTGCCACTCTTCATTGGCTCGCACCACCCGCAATCCCTCTGGCCGTTCCACAAGCAGGGGAAGCACTTTCCCAGAGCGGATCAAGGCGTCAAGGTGCTGGCGTTGCAATTGCGATCGCTCCTCCTCAATCACCAGTTCCCCTAGACGAACTGCCTCAGTATTGATATATTGATTCCATTTTTTGATCGACAGTTGTGGGGTAAAGGCTGGACTCAACCCCAAGGGACAATCCTCTACCTCAAGGGCGGCCAAGACCCGTGGCGGATGAAATTCTTCGAGGACGCGCTGTGCCAGCACCGCATTCACCTCAGTATTACTAGTCACAGCCAGATAGGTGCCCAATTGAGTAATACCAGCCTCCTGCAAAATATTCAGGTCAAGGGCACTACTGAGATAGACGGGCAGATGTTCACGGCGGGCTTGTTCAACGGCCTCAGGATCGGTGTCAATCATCACCACCTCTTCGCCGCGATCGCGCAAGATCCGCGCCAACAAACGACCCAAGGGCGTACAGCCAGCAATCATCACCCCTGAAGCCCCTTGGGCACGCACATTCAGTTGGGTTGCCACCCAGCGCGCCGTTAGGCCTTGGCCGAAAACCGTCATCAAAATCGTCAGGAACACTTGTCCTTTAATGGCATCCCCCCCACTAATTCCCGCATTGGTGAGGGTAATCGAAAATAGCGAAGCCACTGAAGCCGCAACAATTCCCCGCGGCGCAATCCAACTGAGGAAGGCTTTTTGTTGCCAACTGAGATCACTGCCCCACGTACATAGGACAACGCCGAGGGGACGAATCAGGAACATTAAGCACAACACCGTGAACACCCCCGACCAACCTAGCTCCAATAGACCAGCGATCGAGAGATCCGCAGCCAGCAGGACAAACAAGACCGAGATCGAGAGCGTACTCAGTTGACCCTTGAAACGCCGCAGTACCCGCCCCCCCGGCACATCCGACCAACGCAGTACCAGCCCCAGAACCACCGCCATCATCAAGCCGGATTCGCTCACCAGTTGATCCGAGAGCCAAAATAGCCCCCACAGCGCTGCCAGCACCAACAGGTTCCGCAAATCTTCCGCCAAAAACCAAGCGCGGTGCAGGAAGCGATTGAGACACCAGCCACCAATACCACCAATCAAGACCCCCACCGCCAAGCGTTGAATAATCCCGAGGGCGATCGCCCCCATGCCGAGGTCTTGATTGAGAACTACGTTCAGCACCATCACCGCCAAAATGGCACCAATGGGGTCAATGAGCACGCCTTCTCCCTCGAGAATGACCGCCAATTTGTGCTCTACACCCACCTGACGCAGCAGCGGCCCTACCACCGTAGGCCCGGTCACCACCACCACAGACGCATAGAGAAAGGCCAGTTGCCACGGAAACTCGCCAATCCAATGGGCGGCCATGGCGCCAGCCACAAACGTCACCAGTCCCCCCAGCGTCACTAACTTCCAGAGGCTACCCGTAATATCTTGGTCAGCGCGGCTCAGGTCTAAGCTCAAGCCCCCCTCAAAGAGAATCAAGGCCACACACAGGGGCACTAACACCTCTAGGCCTTCGCCTAAAACTTCCGGATGGACTAGCCCCAAGCCGCTCGGCCCTGAAAGAATACCCGCCAGTAACAACAGGACAATACTCGGCAGCCGTAGCCAATGGGCAGTCACTTGGGCACCAATGCCTAGGACAACGGTGATGACGAACAAGGCGGTGAGTTCGGCACTACTTTCCATCGCAGCCTCCACAGAGGTTTAGGCGTTTAGGGCTAGACTGACGGGCAAGCGTTCCTCCTTGTTCTACGTCAAAGTTCAGTATTGGACTGTTGCATTTGTCACACCCTATTGCGGGGGAACCTGATTACAGGATACTGGAAGTCCTTGAGCACTGCCAATTTCAATCAATCTTGTTAAGCTTTACTTCAAGAGGGCAGCTACAGTGCGCTTTGCGATCGCCACCACAGCCATGCTGCTGCACCACAGAGGGTACAGTTGCCAATGAACGTGAGCAGCGCTTGCAGATCCACCAACCAAGCCAGTGTCACTGCATTATCGAAGTAATGCCACGTACAGGCACACATGGCACTCACCAACGCTGGTAGCATTGCCCACGCCAACCACCGCCATCCCTGCTCCGGACAGCGGCGATCCAGTTGTGCCACAAACCAAATGGCGGCCATCCACTCCAGCACACTGGAAATGTGCACTATCCATGTGGAAATTGACAGGGCGTGCATTCGGCCTCCGGATAGATGAGGATTTTGTAAGTCTCAGGCGTGGGATGTACTGCCTGTTCCACCGCCTCGGCAAGTTTGGCCAAGGGATAGCGATCGCTGATCAGGGCTTTGACATCAATGCGGCGGTTAAAGATAATGTCGCAGGCTAAGGACTGTAAGCGGTAGGAGGAACTGTAGCTGCCCATGAGATCAATCTCACGGCGATAGAGAATGTTGGGATTGAGGGGAATCTCCACCTCATCGGGAAACTCGGCAAAGAAGAGAATTTTGCCCCCCTTGCGAGTACACTCTAGGGCTTGGAAAAAGGCCTTCTCACTGGGAACCGCCAAGAGACTGACATCCACCCCCAAGCCATGGGTCAGGGCTTGCACCTTGGCACTGAGATCGGGATCGCGGGCATCAAAGGCGGCAGCAGCGCCCACTTCTTTGGCTTTGGCAATTCGCGAGGGCAGTAAATCGGTGGCGATCGCCCGTGCCCCAAAGAGATTCACCAACATAATAAACATTAGGCCAATAGGCCCTGCCCCAGTGATCAGCACCGTTTGGCCGGGAGCAACACCTGCTTTCCTCACCGCCTTGAGGCAACAGTTGGTGGGTTCAACGAAGCTGGCTTCTTCATCACTAATGTGATCGGGAATGGGAATCAGACCGCCATGCTGCACAATGTGCCCCGGTACTTTCACATACTCAGCAAAACCACCGCCACTGGGAATAAAGCCCGCCGTGGTTGTAACGGTTTTATACACATGGCACATTGAATAGTTTTCATTCAAGCAGTAGGCGCAGTGCATACAGGGAATATGGTGCATGACCACCACCCGCTGACCCACCTGCCAACCCGTCACGGCCTCACCCACCGCCGCAATTTCACCCGCCGTTTCATGGCCAAAAATACGAGGCGGCTCATAGAGGGGATAGCGAATTTTTTTGATGTCCGATTGGCACAAGCCAACGACCTTAACGCGCACAAGGACTTCATCGGCAGCAATCTCAGGGATGGGAATGTCCTCGTAGCTGAGTTGGTTCACCCCTCGGAACACTTGGGCTTTCATTGAGACCTTTGCAAACTCGCCACCCCTAAGATAATTGCCCCTTGCACCGAGAGCAAGTCTGGATGATACCGCTTTGTGACTTCAAGCAAAGGAAAACTCTAGTTGTTTTGCTGCTGACAGGCAAATCGTGGGCTGAGGTGATTGGATTTCAAGAGCATTCAATAGATTCACGAGCGATCGCCCCACCGCTGCCGCCAAATTCACGGGCACTGCATTGCCAATCTGCCGATACTGGCTTGAAAGAGAACCACAAAACTGCCAATCATCGGGGAACGTTTGGATACGCGCATATTCGCGCACGGTCAACGGTCGTGTTTCGGTGGGGTGGCAGCGTTCTGTTTGCTTTTGGGCAGGGGAGCAAGTCAATGTCAACGCAGGTTCATCCCATGCCAAGCGCCGTGCCATCCCCGTTTTGCCACCATCAAGACGAAAACTTCCCATCAGATAGGCCTGCTGCAGGTCTGGGGGCAAGTCGCGCCAACACCCCCCTTCGGGAACCTGTTGCAAAATCGCCGCTTTCTGCTCAGGGTAACGCTGACCCGCAGAGGGAGGCACATCGCTCTCATAGAGAACCCCAGCTTTGAGGGCATCCGCCAACGTCATAATTTGCGGACAAGGACTCGGCCAAGCAAATTGAGCATAGGGCACCAAATCATTGCGAATGCCCACCAAGAATAATCGCTGTCGCTTTTGGGGGACGCGATAAAACAGGGCATTGAGAACCTGTGGCGGCATTAGCGTATAACCAATTTCGGAAAGCACCGCTTCAATAGTTCTAATGGTGCGCTGGCGATCGTGGCTGAGTAAACCGCGCACATTTTCGCCTAAAAATACCTTCGGTTGGACTTCTTTGATGGCTCGCGCAAATTCAAAGAATAGCGTGCCACGGGTATCGGCAAAGCCCAACTTTTCCCCTGCATAGGAAAAGGCCTGACAGGGAAACCCACCCGTCAATAAATCAATTTCGGTTTCGATCAGATGTTCCCAGTTGAGGGTGCGAATATCCGCCTCAATCACTTGCCACTGGGGGCGATTTTGCCGCAGCGTTCCACAGGCATCTTTATCAATTTCATTCAGACAGACAACGTGCAACCCCGCCTGCTCGAGTCCCAAGGCCAGCCCTCCTGCCCCGGCAAACAATTCAAGGGTTTGGTAAGGCCGCAAAGGTTGGATGAATTGCTCTTGCTCCCAAGAACTAAAAACGAGTTCCCGAAATTTTGCAAACTGAAGCAGTTGTGCTACGGGATAGTAGCGTTTGCCCCGTTCATCCTCTTCACGACAGGTCAAAAAACCTTGGCGCTCCCACTTTTGTATGGTGGCTTTTGTCACACTGAGAATATCAGCGATGAGCTCAGCCGATAGAACATCATTGGTTTTGTGTAAAATCCTTAAATCCTTCATAGTTGGAAAATGCCAAATAATACAGAGCTGCTAAGAGATTGGGATGGACTTTCCTTAAACTTTCCCTGATATTTTTACTCTCAGATGAGAAACCAATTTCAACTCCTTCAGATTCAATAACATCTTGAATGATTTGTGGTAAGTGTTTGCACAATTTTGCAAATGCATCCTTGTCGCCTGTGGCAATCTCATAAAACTTATCAATTGAAATTATTCTTATTCTTTCATTTTTGACCACTTTATCATCTATTTTAACAGACCAAGGAAGGTTTTTAGATTCTTTTGAAATCACTTCAATCAAAAAACAAATTGCTTTTGAGTCACTATCAATAGTTTGTTGCATTTTGCGGAAAATATTTTCTTTCGCATTACTATTCATAGTATTAAACTTGTTTTTAATTTCCGCATAGTAAGATTTCTTGCGATTGACTATGTCATAACCTGATTCAAGAACTTCCCAGTCTTGAATATATCGAAAAATGTTTTGATGAAAATAGCCAATGTGATTATTGTTAGATTTGTCAATTTGTCTTATGATTTCTCTTTCAATAAATTCCTCATCGCTGAGATGATAAACAGCGATATCAAAGGTTGCTTTTATTGGATCAATTTTGAGCTTCTTAAATTCTGTGAAATCAATTGACAAGCGATACTTTAAGATTGTTTGTTTAACATGAGCACGCATATCTTCGTCGCTAATAAATCCTAAATGATACTGATTTTTAGGGGACATAATTGATTTTTGAAAACACAAAGGCTCTATAGAGCAGGGTACAGTCCTTTTTATAGGGATAGAATACCTTCAAAACAGTCAAAACTAATGCGCTGACAGCAGGCAGTGGGACAGGAGCATAACTCATACGTTAGAAAAGCAGTATATTATGATTTGTACTGCTTTTGACATCTTACGTAACAAAGTGGTGGTAAAAGAGACTCCCCTGAAATACTAGAGGAAGAGTTCTGAGTACTGGGGGCAAGTTTGTTGTGGCGTATCCCTTGCACGTTGCCTTCATTTGGCACCAGCACCAACCCCTCTACAAAAGTTGTCGCACCGGTCAATACCTGCTCCCTTGGGTACGGCTCCACGGCACGAAGGACTACTTAGATCTGATCTTAGTCCTCGCCAAATATCCCCGCCTCAAGCAAACCGTCAACCTTGTCCCCTCCCTGTTGCTGCAAATTCAGGATTATGTCAACGGTACGGCTCTTGATCCCTACCTCACAGCCACACTGACGCCGGTCGAGCAACTCACGGATCAACAGCGCTGGTTTATCATTGAGCATTTCTTTGATGCCCACCACCGCACAATGATTGACCCCCATCCCCGCTATCGCGAACTCTACGAGCAGCGGCAAACTCACGGCAAAACATGGTGTTGGCAAAATTGGCAGCCGCAAGATTATGGGGATTTGTTAGCGTGGCACAATTTAGCGTGGATTGATCCTCTCTATTGGGAGGAGCCAGAGATTGCCCAATGGCTATCCCAAGGGCGGGATTTTAGCCTCAGCGATCGCCAGCGGATCATTGCCAAACAGCGGGAAATTCTTGGCCAAATCATTCCCCAGCACCGCGCCCTTCAAGAGGCGGGTCAAATTGAAGTCACCACAACCCCCTATACCCACCCGATTTTGCCCCTCTTGGTGGATACCGATGCCGCCAAAGTAGCGGTTCCCAACATTGCCCTGCCCCAACAGCGGTTTCAATATCCCGAAGATGTTCCTCGGCATTTGCGGCGGGCGCGAGTTCTTTATGAACAATTCTTTGGGCGATCGCCCCGCGGACTGTGGCCGTCAGAGCAATCCGTGAGTCCAGCCATTCTTGAACCCATTGTCGAGCAGGGCTTTGAGTGGATTTGCTCCGATGAAGCCATCTTGGGCTGGACAACGGGAACCTATTTTTACCGCAACGAAGCAGGGGTTGTCCAACAGGCCAATGTTCTTTACCAACCCTACCGCCTGACCACGGCCAAAGGGGATCTCAACATTGTCTTTCGCGATCATCGCCTCTCGGATCTGATTGGTTTTACCTACAGTGCCATGGCTCCCGAAGCAGCGGCAGCGGATCTGCTCAAGCAGCTTGAGGGCGTTCGCCAGCAACTCATTGCCCATGAAGGGACTGGTCAATCCAGTTTGGCGCAACCATGGCTTGTGACCATTGCCCTCGATGGTGAAAACTGCTGGGAGTACTATCCCCGCGACGGCCTGCCCTTCTTAGAAAGGCTTTACCAAGGCCTGAGCGAGAACGAGCACTTTGCCTGTGTTTCTGTGGCGGAGTATCTGCAACAATATCCCCCACGTGCGGTGATTTCGGGTTCTGCTCTCCACAGCGGCTCTTGGATTGATGGCAATTTCTGTACATGGATTGGCGATCCGGTAAAAAACAAAGCTTGGGACTATTTAGGGGCTGCCCGCCAAACCCTTGAACGCCACCCCGAAGCCACTGAAACGAAGAATCCGGCAGCATGGCAAGCTCTTTTGGCGGCTGAAGGCTCTGACTGGTTTTGGTGGTTTGGTGAAGGCCACTCCTCGAACCACGATGCCATGTTTGATCAGCTTTTCCGTGAGCATTTGATGGCGCTCTACACAGCATTGGGGGAGCCAATTCCTGAGGTTCTCAATGATCCCTTAGAAGTCCACGAAGCCAAGGATACCTACCCGCCCCAAGGCTTTATTCACCCTGAGATTGATGGGCGCGGTGATGAGCAGGACTGGAACTTTGCTGGCCGGATTCAAATCGGTGGCAGCCGCGGGACGATGCACCGCCAAACGCTGATCAGTCGCCTCTGGTATGGGGTGGATCACCTAAATATCTATCTGCGTCTTGATACTCCGAACCAGAAACAGCCCTTTGGGAATGACATCAGCGCCCTGCTCTTTTGCTGGTACTACCCCAACATGGTGACGTACAATAGCCCCCTCTCTGATCTGCGAGATTGCCCCGACGCAGCCCCCCTCAACTACCTGTACCACCATCAATTGGTGATTGACTTTGAAAAGCAACAGATTGCTTTCAAAGAGGCGATCGCCAACTACCAGTGGGAAGAGCGACCCAGCCATGCCCGCTATGCCTTGGGCATCTGCCTAGAAGTGGCCATTCCTTGGGCAGATCTGCACCTGCATCCCGATTGTGGCCTGCATTTATTGATTGTGTTGGCACAGGATGGCTATTACTTGGATCATCTGCCCACAGAGCAACTGCTCTTTTTGACCACACCTTAGACCTTGAGGCGAAGCGTTAACAACAAGCGATCGCTCAGGCTTCGCAATGCAGCTACGGTTGAGGGCAAATAATTTGCAGCGAGAAATTATTTTCTGCGTACCAAAGTTCTGTAAGCTCAGATAGGAAACCTCTGCGGGATCAACTTGTGCAGTTAGGAGGGTTGTGTGGATAACGTCATCGGCTTAGAGATTATAGAAGTTGTCGAGCAAGCGGCGATCGCCTCAGCGCGGTGGATGGGCAAAGGTGACAAACACATGGCGGATCAGGTCGCCGTGGATGCCATGCGCAACCGCATGAATCAAATCCATATGCGCGGTCGTATTGTGATTGGCGAAGGGGAACGGGATGAAGCCCCAATGCTCTACATTGGCGAAGAAGTGGGCATTTGTACCCGTCCCGATGCTGCCCAATACTGTAACCCCGAAGAACTCATTGAAATTGACATTGCCGTTGACCCCTGTGAAGGGACAAACCTCTGCGCCTACGGCCAACCCGGCTCAATGGCAGTACTGGCCATTTCTGAAAAAGGGGGGTTGTTTGCGGCTCCCGACTTTTATATGAAGAAATTGGCGGCGCCCCCTGCTGCCAAGGGCAAAGTGGATATTCGCAACTCGGCGACAGAAAACCTGAAAATTCTCTCGGAATGCCTTGACCGCGCCATTGATGAACTGGTGGTGGTGGTGATGAAGCGCGATCGCCACAATGACTTGATTCAAGAAATTCGCAATGCGGGTGCCCGTGTTCAACTGATCTCCGATGGCGATGTCTCCGCTGCTCTCTCCTGTGCTTTCTCTGGTACCAACATTCATGCGCTCATGGGTATTGGTGCTGCGCCTGAAGGAGTGATTTCCGCTGCTGCCATGCGTGCCTTGGGTGGGCACTTCCAGGGGCAACTGGTCTATGATCCCGCTGTGGTCATGACCAAGGAATGGGCGAATCGCACCCGCGAAGGCAACCTCGAAGAACTCAAAAAAGCCGGCATCACTGATCCCGACAAGGTCTATGAAGCGGAGGAATTGGCCTCCGGCGAAACCGTTCTCTTTGCGGCCTGTGGTATTACCCCCGGTATGCTCATGAAAGGGGTGCGCTTCTTTAAAGGTGGCGCCCGTACCCAATCTTTGGTCATTTCCACGCAGTCGAAAACGGCTCGCTTTGTCGATACCATTCACATGTTCGATAAACAGTTGAAGTCGCTGCAGTTGTACTAAGCGCTGCTCGGTGAAAGAAAATTAGCTCCCTCCCGGTGAGGGGGTTTTCTTTTTATCTTCGGGAATAGCGATGCCCTTAACTCTACCCACAGCAATTACCCTTGCGCGCCTGTTGATCATGCCCGTGATAGTGGGTCTGCTCTCGTTGAATCACAGTGCCGTGTACCGTTGGTGGGGGGTGGGTTTATTTTTGGTGGCAGCCCTCACGGATTGGCTGGATGGCTACATTGCTCGCCGTCTCAATCAGGTGACGGATTTGGGCAAGGTGCTGGATCCGCTCGTGGATAAGTTGCTAATCTTGGTGCCCCTGTTGCTGTGCATTGAATGGGGAGAGGTGCCCGCATGGTCTGTGGCGTTGATCCTCTTTCGGGAACTAGGCATTGCTAGTTGGCGGGTTCAGCAATCTCAAATTCAGGGCGCCAATCTCTGGGGTAAAGCAAAAACCCTTAGCCAGATTATGGCCGTGGCATTGCTTCTCGCTCCCTTACCGCCTAGTTGGCAGGGGGGAATCCTCATTGTTTATGGGGGGGCGATCGCCCTCACACTGATTTCTGGGGCACTTTATCTTCGTGGTTGAGTGCCAATGCGCCCCGCGAGCACCTCCTGCAACTGCTGGGGATTGATGCGATCCACCCAATAGGCTTGAAAAGTAGGCTGGGTCACCTGATTGACAAAGGTTTGACTCAGGAATGGACGCAAGGACTCGTTTTTTTGATTAAAGACGCCAAAGAAAGCCCCCGCCAGTCCCTTGAAAAAAGGCTGTGCCAACTGTGGGTTCGGGCCAATGAGATCATTGGGAACCGGTAATACTCCCGCTTCACTGACCCCCACTGCCGAGAAGTGGGTACCGGGCACGAGCATGGCAAGGTACTTGGGCTGCGCCTGTAACCATGTAAAAGGCCAGATCTGCTCCTCTAAGGGTGGCGCAAAGACATCCCGACTACTGGAAACAATGAGCGTGGGCACCTTGATATTGGCCATGCCCCGTTCGCCAATGAGGATACTACTCACTGGATTGACGGCAATCACAGACCTGACCCGTGGATCCGCCGGTGTAGAGGGCACAGCGGCAAGACCGAGACTACGACATTGCAGGGGCACTGAGATATTAAAGACAAAGAGATCACGAGCGGCTGCTAGACAGCGTTGTTTGACGGCATTCCAGTCAACAGTCCCCCCTGCTGCCGCCAACACGGTAAAGCCCCCCATCGAGTGGCCAAATAGCCCCACATTATTGGTGTCAATTTTTAGGGCTGGATTTTTCTGAACTAACGCCGCGACAGCATCCACACCAAATTTCAAGTCAAGGGGGCGCTGTGCCCAATCCTTTGGCAAGTTCTCGTAGTCGAGGGGTGCCCCGGAGAGAAAACTATTAATTCGGCTGGCATCCGAACCGGGGTGAGTGACTGCCAAAACTGCCAATCCATGACTGGCCAAGTGCTCTGCTAAGTAGGCAAACGTCGTGCGGTCTGAGGCTAAACCGTGGGAAATGACGATGAGGGGGGCTGGTGCGATCATCCCTATGGGGACATAGAGATCTGCGGGAATGAGGCCTGTGGTGCGATTGGGATTGGTGAATTCAAGTTTTTGCTTTTGCCACTGGAAGGGTCCTTTTTGGGCAGGATTAAGGCCACTGGCAAGCAGTGGCGTTCTTGGTTGGAGTTGCGCCAAGCGTTCGATAAAGTCTTGCGCCCGCTGTTCTTGATTCACTGCACGGGTAAAGGCTTCCACTGCCTTCAGACCCAACTCACCATTGACTTTAACACTCTTGCCGGGAAAGGCTTGTAGTACTGAGAGCAGAGTAATGCCTGCGGGGGAACTGGCGGCGGTTTTCAGGGCTTCCCCAAGGGCTGGGCCCCCATTGACATCATTATCTGCCCGAATGACTTGGCCAATGCGCTCTAAAAAGCTTTGACCAATGGGACTTTTGACAAACTGGCTAACGGTTGTTGGTGCTAAGTCCATGCGTGTGGTCAAGCCTTCGCGCAAGTTGGATTCTTGAGCGTTGGGAAGTAGCCGAATTAAAAATCTTAGCTCCGAACTCGCATTCCCCGTTTTGGCAAATGTGGCAAGGTCACTCACTTGGATGTTGAATGTGCCGAAGGGCGGATAAACAAGGCTAATTTGCTCGGCAGCCAGTCCCGCCTGTGCCCAAACGGTTGCTGCTGCGCCCAACAGAGAGAACCACTGCCATTTTTTCCGCGTGCGCGCGATCGCCATCCCTGAGATACCCTCACTTAATCACTAGCATTATCGTTGTTTGCAACGTCACCTGCAACTCCAAGGACTGGCAGCCTGAGGGCTAGGTTCCGACTCTCTGAAAAGGGCTGTAAAGGGCGGCCGCTATGGTATTGTGCTTTTGGAAAAAATGAGGGAATTTGCCCATGAGTGAGGATGCAGTCAAGCAAATGAAGCAGGCCGTTGCCAAAGCTGCTGCCGATCGCGTGCAGTCTGGAATGATTGTTGGCTTGGGCACTGGGTCAACCACGGCCTTTGTCATTCAATTTTTGGGCGATCGCCTGCGCAATGGGGAACTGAGCAACATCGCTGGTGTGCCCACCTCGTTTCAAGCCTCTGTCCTCGCCAAAAAGTATGGCATTCCCCTAGTCACCCTTGATGATGTGGAGAAATTAGACATCGCCATTGACGGTGCCGATGAAGTGGATCCCGCCAAAAACTTGATCAAAGGGGGTGGGGCGGCTCATACCCGTGAAAAAATTGTTGATTCCCTTGCGGATCAGTTCTTGGTGGTGGTGGACAGCAGTAAACTGGTGCAGAAATTGGGTTCTACCTTCCCTGTGCCCGTGGAAGTGTTACCCTTTGCCGTGGCTCCGGTGACTCGTGCCCTGAAAGCTCTTGGGGGGCAGCCTGAACTGCGCATGGGGGTGAAAAAAGATGGCCCAGTGGTGACGGATCAAGGCAACCTTGTCCTTGATGTCAAATTTGATGACATTTCTAACCCCGCCGAACTAGAGAAAACGATGAACAACATCCCCGGTGTTGTCGAAAATGGCCTGTTTGTCAACGTGGCCGATGTCATCCTCATTGGTGAGATTGTGGATGGCCAGCCCCGTGTGCGTGAAATGGCCTAGCAGTTTTTCCATTTCCTGCGAGGAAGCAACAGTTACTTTCCGGTGATCAATCTCTCAACCCATCAGTGATTGAGGTCTCAGGCGGCGACAGGATTGCCATCAATAATTGGGGTATCCACTCCATAGGAGCCTCCAATGTCTCTCCACTCCTTCACCCGTCGGTTGATCACCCTAAGCAGTATTGTGGTTTCAGGTGTTGTGGTTGCTACTACGGCAGCACAGGCAAACCCACCGATTATCGTCAACTGCAACAGCAGTGGCCAAGTTTGCGATCAAATGGCGCATTACAACTTCCGCTCTGAAAGTCCGTATTGGGATTATGCCCTCCAAGTCACTGCGCCTGCTACCCACTGCTCGGAAGTGAAATATTTCACCACCAATCGTCAGGGACAGCGGGTCGAAACGGAGTTCCTTGGCCCCAACCGTTCAGCCTTTTTGCCCATTGGTGGCAACTGGGAGCGGGGGAATCACACGATTCAAATTGGGGCGATTGGACGGCAAGGTGGCTGTAATGTAGGCACGCTCAGTTCATGGGGCATCCAAGTGCAGCCTGCCGTTGTTCCCCGCTAATGAGGAATAAACTCCTAGAAACTTAACTCATCTTCATCTATTCAAGGGTCGGTGGCAACGACACTGACCTTTTTTTGTGCTTATTTTTAGCGCACTTTACCAATTTTCATTTATTTTACTTCCGCGTTAGTATAGCCTCTCCCTGAGCGGATTGCAGCCCCCTGTTCCGAGGGATCCCCTGCGAGGGGTGTCAAATTATTTTCTACAAAGCTACTAAAAATACTCAAAGCCTCCTATAGAGAGACTCCGAGGGATTCAACGCCAAAATCAGACTTTAGGAAATTTGAATAGATCCGTCGGCAGAGAAAACTTAATTGAACTCTTGGGGGCGATCGCTCGTCAAATTATTGGGAAAAATTCTACTTGAGGATTTGTACCATGCGATTGCGTTGGTTGGTATTGGCATTAGGAGTGGCAGGAATGTTGAGCACAGGAGCGATCGCCAGCCGTGCTGGTAAGGAGGTGCCCGCCACGCTTACGGGTCGAATTACGGCGGTTGTTGATGATGATGAAGTCTTACTTGAGGCCAATAACCAACGCTACAAGCTCGATCTACCGGATGCCTGCAAACCTGCCCTGCGCAATGGCGTTCTTAGGGTGGGCGGCGTTGTTACTGCCAGTGGCAAACTTGAACTTGATGATCGCGAGCTAGATGTTTCCGTTGTTCAGATGAATGGGCGTCGGGTCTGCCCATAATAAATGCCGCCAGCGTACTGCACTGCCAATAGCACTGCTTGGTGGTACGGGGAATTGCGGTCAAGTTCCGATAGCGATATTGGAAGCCTTCACGATACCCTTGGGTTAGGGAGGGAGAATGTCACAATTGCGCACACCAAAGGGGACATGCACTGAGGGAATCGAACCCGCTGCTGATTCTAGATGGGTCAGTTGATCATCAAAGAAGATATGCGGTTTGAGTTGCTTGAGAACCCGTATTTTCTCCATACCGCCAAGGAAAAAGGTTTCATCCGGCATGACGCCCCAACTGTTGAGGGTGGTCACCACCCGTTCACTAGCAAGGATATTGCGTGCGGTCACAATCGCAATCCGTAACAGCCGCTGATAGCTGGCATCCTGCTGCTCTTTTGCCATTTCCAATTGTTGAAAGGCTGCCAGTTTCTTAAAAAGATCACTCAAGGGTCCCGGATTATGGGGAATGTTGGCCTTTTGCAGTTCATGGGCTTGAAATTGCTCGAGATCCCCTTGGCGAAAGACGGCTTCCGCTTCATCATCCGCTAGCACACCATCAAAGTCAAAGGCAATCCGTAACTCAGCATCGTCTTCGTGATCGGTGATGGGCGATCGAATCACCATGCCCGCTGGATACCCAGCCGCGATCGCCTGCTGCACATCTGTTGCATTTGCTGAAAGAAACAGAGACACATTAAAGGCAGGAATGTAGGGATGGGGGGATTTGCCGCCCAAAAATGCGGCGCGGGTAATGTTCAGACCGTAGTGCTGAATTGAATAGAAGACCCGCTGACCAGTATCGGGATCGTTTCTGGAAAGGAGCACGACCTCCACGGGTTCTTGTTCGGGATAGGCACGGTTGAGATTCAAGAAGCGGCGAATAAAGGGAAATGCCACCCCCTTCGGCAAGACATCGTATTTCCTTTCCCGCTGAAATTGGCGGTACTTTTCGGTCCCCTCATTGCGAAAGACATCATCCGCCTCCCCCAAATCAAAGAGGGCACTGGAGGCCACCGCAATCACTAATTTCTTCTCAATTGGATACCCCATTGCTGAGCATCCGATAGTGGGATTGAAGAGCAGTCCGCAATTGGGCGATCGCCCCTTGCCAATCTCCCCGCTGCGGCTGGCGAATTAACTGCGCCGAAGGATACCAAGGCGATCGCGATCGCTGCCAGAGCCACCGCCAATCCGCCACACAGGGCAACAGGATCCACAGGGGCTTCCCTAGGGCACCCGCCAAGTGTGCCACAGCCGTATCAATTGTTACCACAGCATCCAACTGCTGGATCAACAGCGCCGTATCCAGAAAATCCCCCATGTAGGGCTGGCAGTCAATCACTCCCGCCTGCTGCAATTGTTCACCCTCGAGGCGCGATCGCTCCTTTTGCAGGCTATACCATTGGACATCAAATTCCCGCAGCAGAGGCAGGAAGTACTCAAGGGGACAAGACCGCTGCGCCGTGGTGCGCGTTTGACTATGGCTAGCCCAGACCAAACCAATCCGCGGTTTGGACACATGAAAAATACTGCGGGGCAGGGGGGTGGGTAACTGAAAATAGGGACTGAACTTGGGAAAGTGGTCTTTATCAATACCTAGGTAGCGCGGCAGACTCAGCAGGGGGGTATGGTAATCAAAGGGGGGAGGCGTCTCCTCGGTGCTTATCACTTCAATCCCCGGCAGTGTTTGACAAAGACGCACCAAGGGCGGGTAAGCAGCAAAAATCACCCGTTGGGCACGCCGCGCCATCAAGGGCAGTAAGCGCACAAACTGAATGCAATCCCCTAGCCCCTGCTCACTATAGACAAAGAGGGTTTTCCCCTCTAGGGATTGACCTTGCCAACGGGGTTGCGGATAGGTGCGTAATCCTCCAGTGGGTTGCTGCCAGCGCCATTCATATTCTTCCCATCCCTCTGGGAAATGTCCCAGCAGCAGCAGCACAAGGGCAAAGTTGAGGCGCACATCCACTGCATCGGGGTCTAAGGCAACGGCCTGGCGAAAGTGATGGAGAGCTGCTTGCGGATCCCCCGTTTCCAAGAGCGCTGTGGCCAACCCGGCATGAGCCGCACCATTGAGGGAGTCAAGACTCAGACAGCGTTGGTAGTAGCTGATTGCTCCCGTAAAATCCGCTTCGCTGAGGCAAATTTGACCCAGTTGCAATAGCGCCTGTTGGTGCTTGTTATCCCGCAGGAGCACTTCTTGGTAGCGATCGCGCGCCGCCGCGAGGTTACCCTGTAGATGCAAAGCGTACCCCAGATTGTAGTGGGCTGCCAACAGTTCTGGATTAGCACTCAAGGCGGCCTGAAACTGGCGAATCGCTGCCTCATAATTTTTCAGTTCAAGATAGACACTGCCCAGATTGTTGTGGACATCGGCTTGACCCGCTTCAAGGTACAGTGACTGTTCGTAGCAAGCACTCGCTTCTGTGAGTTTGCCTTGGGCGTGTAGGCAGAGGCCTAAGTTATACAGCGTTGTGGGCAAGTCGGGATTCAAGGATAGGGCTTTTTGGTAGCAGGCGATCGCGCGTTCAGTGTCCCCCAAGTCCAGATAGGCATTTCCTAAGTTGCTATGGGCTTCCACCCACTCCGGCTTCACCTCAAGGGCGCGTTGGTAGTGGGGTAGCGCAGCCGCCGGTTGGTGCAGCAAATCATGGAGAACAACTGCCAAGCGATAATGGGAAGGGGCATGCCACGGATCAAGGGCAATAGCCTGCTCATAGGCTGCCTGTGCCTCAAGGGGCTGTGCCAGTTGTTCAGCAATTAACCCCAATAGGTAATAGGCCTCTGGCTGCGGGGTCTCTTCAATAACTTGACGTGCGCACTGTTGTGCTCCGCTCCAGTGCTGTTGTTGATACAGTTGCCAAGCCTTTTTTAGCAGCGAGGCGGTTCGCCATCTAAAGATACCCACGGCTATTGTGATGAGCAGTTATTCAAATAATAGGCAACAGCGGTGGCGATCATAGAATTGCCATTGAGATCCAAGGGGGTGGGGTCTTGGGGCGGCTGGGGTTCTGCGTGCAAAAAGTGCCAGTGACCACCAAAAAATTCTTCATGGGTGAGAATTTGATGGAAATGATGTGCCTGCAATCCCGCCACCAAAACAGGCCCTTCAGCAAAATCATCACGACGAATCGTTGCCACCGGTACCCCCAAGCGACAGGCCTCCGCGTAGGTGCCATAGCCGGGCTTGGACACGACTCGACCACAGAGAGGCATCACATCCACCGGGCGCAATTGGCGGCCACAGAGCTTCCGTAGGTTCGGTAAGTCCTCAGGGGCACTGGTATCAAAGGTAAGGAACTGCCAATCGGGAAACCCCTTGAGGGTCTCATAGGGAATCGCTTGCAAGCTCAGGCCGCCAAAGGTTAAAAGAACTGTGCGATCGCGGGGAGTGGTGAGGCCAAGGCGCCGCCGCAACTCCTCTGGCTCAAAACGCGGTTCGGCTCCCGTCAGTCCCACGGATTCCTTGTGGGGAAAGGCATTGAGGGGTTCCGCAAAGGGCAGTTGAAACAAGCGATCGCACCCGCTATAAAGATTACTCACCCAATCCGCAATCTCGCTAAAGTCATCGCCAAAGGAGCGATAGATAAAATCCCAGCCAAAGTTACTAACCATCCAACAGGGCACCCCCGCTGCATGGGCGATCGCCACCGCCAAAGGGGGAATATCCGCTAGCACCAACTGTGCCCGATTTTGCTGAATAAACTCTGCCTCGGCGCGGATCAACTCAGGGGCTGCCGCCTGAAGTTCCAAGAGCTTGGCACGGGTTGCAGGCAAATCCATTTGCAAACTATCGGCTTGTACGACCCCCAGATCAAGGGCACGGGGACGATGAATAAACTCCCCCTCCAGATTCGCCTGCAACAACCAATAGGGAGCTGCCGTCACGATCAGTGGCAAGAGATCCGGCACTTGGCGGCGAATGGCATTCACCAGCGCCGTTGTCCGCGCCACATGACCAAAGCCATGGTTTGTGATTGCCACGTAGAGGGTCGGTCGAGCCACAGGTGTGTTCTTGCCAAAACCGATGCAATCTTAACATTTGTAACAACTCTCGATTGGTGTGCCAAACCGCTTTTTTCTGAAGAAGTGCGAACAGGCGGGGAACAGATGGCTCAAATCAGACCCGTCTCGCTCTGGGTGGCTATAATAGATTTATTTCATTCTATTCAAATGAAGCATAAGATAGATTTATTACTGGTATTTATAAACTTGTGTTGCTTTTTATGAAGATATGTAACATACTGTTGACTAGGAGGCAGAGATAAGCATAGCAACACGCTAGACGTTCAACATCTCTGAAGCTGTATGACCTATACCACCGATACTCGTTTCACTCCCTCGACACTGGCCACAGCCGTTCAAGAGGTTACCACTCTTTTCAACTGCCTGAGTGTGGATGACAAACTAGGACTTCTGT
Source organism: Thermosynechococcus sp. HY213 (assembly GCF_031460975.1). NCBI lineage: Bacteria > Bacillati > Cyanobacteriota > Cyanophyceae > Acaryochloridales > Thermosynechococcaceae > Thermosynechococcus > Thermosynechococcus sp. HY213. The sequence goes on from NZ_JAVKVB010000012.1 coordinate 169,432, forward strand.
GGTTCATCTACACCGAAACGGGTCGTTCGATTACAGCCGCCGCTCCCGGTACGGCTCGCCTACAACTGGCGGAAGGGCTGCTCAATCAGGTCAAAGCACTCAGTTTCGATGATCAACTTCAATTCATGCGCGACTTGGTGGCCAATGTGGACACCCCTCTCACCCGTGCCTACGGTGTCTTTAGCCCCAACACCAAGCTCGCCTTCTGGTATCAACTGGCAGAACTGATGAAACAGGGGTTTGTGGTACCTGTGCCCCCCGGTTATACCCTCAGCCGCGATGCCGATCGCGTGTTTGCAGCCATCAAAGCCCTTGACTTTGGTCAACAGATTACTGTCCTGCGGAATGCAGTGGTCGCCATGGGGGTGGATCCACTTGCCGTCTAATTAAGATGCCATGGGTTACGCAAGGGGGCAATGTGCTCCCTTTTTTTGTCCAGATACAAACCACTGAGGAACTGAAACCATGACCCATCCTGTTCAAGGAAGTCCCATTCTCGGCATTGATGAGCCAACTATAACTGCCTATTTTGCTGCCCTCAATGAGGAACGCTACGAGGCTGTGGCCGCTCTGTTTGCTGAAGAAGGAGTTCTCTATCCGCCCTTTGAGGATGCTGTGGTGGGTCGGGGGGCGATCGCCCATTATCTCCACCTTGAAGCCGTGGGTATGCGGGCAGAACCCCTTAAAGGAGAACTACTAAGCACAGAGGGCACAGAACGTCGCTACCGCCTTGTGGGTAAAGTTACACTCCGCCTTTTTAGCGTCAATGTGGCTTGGCAATTTGGCCTCAATGCTGAGGATCAAATCACATTTGTGAAAGTGGATTTGCTGGCAACCTTGGAGGAACTCCTCAACTATCAGCCTCTACGTCAGCAGCGCTAGGGCGACCGGGAAACACCTCGGACTCTAAGGCCTCCACGCGATCGCGCAAATTGTGGAGAATGCCCGAATGACTCAGACGCACCGCTGCCAACTGTTCCCGTAGGCGATCGTAGTTTTCGGGCAGTTGTTGGCGCAGATGAATCACTTCACGGCTAAGGGCATTCACCCGTCGCTCTAGATCCGCCAGCCGTTCAGGCAAATGCTCCGTTTGAATATAAAACTTGCAGACAATGTCAACAATTGCCGCTTCAAGGCTAGTAAATTGATGCTCCCGCTGATAGGCATACAGCCAACTGAGAACATCGGGCGGTAAATGCTCCGTAATTTCCGACTCAGAATTCACGATTCTATCCTGTGGCAGGCTGTACTTCTATTGTGTCGCTTTAGGGAGAGCAGTGGCGAGAGGGTCGAAGCATCGGAATGGACACCTGTAGTCAGGCAAGGCCACTGCCATTGAGTAAAAACTTGGGAGGCGTCAGCCAAAAGAGTTGACTATTACCAAGGGGATCGGTTTCTGGAATCTGCAGGCCAATAATGCCGGCTTTCTTGAGCTGGAGGTGTCCCAAGGCTTTGCCACAGATGAGCAGTTCTGCCCAGTGACTAAGATTGGGTTCATGACCCACGGCAATCAGGGCTCCCTCATGGTCTTGACGCCAGTGGTTCAGCCACTGCAGCCAATCTGGCAAACGACCGCTTGGCGCCAACAGGTCAGAAATCATCAGATCGGGGGCAACCCCCACTTCAAGGAGAATTTCTGCGGTTTGCCGTGCCCGCACTAGTGGGGAGGAGAGAATCAGTTCTGCTTCAATGCCTAGATCCAATAACCGCCGCGCAATCTGCTGGGTTTTCTTTTCGCCTTTGGCCGTCAGGGGGCGATCGCTATCACTGCCTTCAAACACTTCCCGTTCGACCGCGATTCCGTGGCGGAAAAAAAAGACTGTTAGCTCCGTCATAAAGACCTAAAACTTGATTACTACAAACAGTGCCTTACTCCGTACCGTGGAGGACATTGTTCTTCGGATTGACGAGGTGGAGGAGCTTCTGCTTAATCTGCGTATCGTAAACGCTCCACTTGAGTTTAGCGTATTCTGGATTTTCATTGAGACCCGACAAGAAGCCCACGGGAATTTCAAAACCGCCGGCCTGGGAGCGACCGCCACCAAAGAAGCGTCCTTGGCGATCCTTACCAAAGGCCTCTTTGATAAATTCGTCGGGGTCAAGGGTAATTTTTGTTGTGCGCAGCGAACCGATAATCAGTTCCACTTCTTCATCTTCGTCGTGGACGAGGCCATAGACAACGGCAGTGTGGACGTTCTCTTCAGTCACAAGGAAATCCGCCGCTTGGGGAATGGCATCGCGGTCTTCGTAGCGGATATAGCCCACGCCAGAAATTGAGAAATTGTTGTGAATGGAGCGGTTTTTCAGCGATCGCTCGATCACATCCATCACCTGCTTCGAGCGGTGGGACTGCAAAATGGTGTTCAGCAGTTGATAATCAATAAAACGACTCAGGAAGGCGGCTGCGAGAAAGTCCTCTTCTTTGGCTTGTTTGAGGCAATCGGTGTCAGAGCGCAGGCCATGCATCAGAGCCGTGGCACATTTCACGTGAACTGGGTTACTACTGTCGAGGGTGAGTAGCCCCGCTTGCAGGTATTGGGTAAAGATGGTAGCCGTGGCGCGGGTCGTGGGTCGAATGTCTGTAAACTCGGCTTGAATGACTTCTTGGAGACTGTGGTGATCAATGATGGCGATCGCGGGCAGGCCTGCCTCCTGTACCATGGGCAGCAATTGACTGGTGGTGCCTTGGTTGTCAATGAGAACGTAGCCTTGGTAACAGGTACAATCCCGCTGATCTTTATTTTTCGTACCTTGCACCGCCCAGCGCACAAGGGGCATCCCCGTCAGCCGCACTAGGGTGATATTCTCCTGATGGCTCAGGGCACCGGCGTAGGCAATATCGCACTGAATCTCAAACTGCTCAGCAATAAGCTTATAGGTCCATGCCGAAGAGAGGGCATCGGGGTCAGGAAAATCTTGGAGAATAATCAACTGCCGCGTACCGCGATGGCGTTCCAACATTTGCCGCAGCGCTTCGGCACGAGGGTCACTCAAGCGAACTTCCGCCTTGGCCAATTCTGTAGAGGTCGTCTCCGATTTCACCAGTGCGTTACCATTCAGTTCAGGATGAGTAGAACCGACGTCACTGGCAGCAGGGTCACTGAGTTCAAGTGGATAGGGAGATTGCATAGTTGTTTCAGCGTTGGATAACAGGGTTGAACCCAATGGGGAACGCGCAGAAGATAATTGTCGTCACCATACCGTCAACGACTCTATCTCGATCTTGGCAGATATTTTATCGTTTGGCATCCCCCCTTGGACAGCGGTTGCGCCAGTGGCGATCGTCCCATGCTTGGCAGCCTTTAGCTTTTACTTTAGCGATCGCGCTGTTTTTGGCGGGAACCCACAGTGTGAAAGCGCAGCAGGTGTGGCGAGGCAGTGAATTGGTATCCTTGCAGCGAGCCTACGATGAGTGGCAGCAGAAACACATCCTCTATTTGGGTGAAACCCATGACAGCGCTGCTGACCATCAGGCGCAACTGTTGATTTTGCAGGAATTGCAACGGCGGGGTCGCCCCCTAGCGATCGCCCTAGAAATGATGCAGCGCCCCTTTCAAAGCGCCCTTGATGCCTACATTGGCGGTGAAATTACGGAAATGGAACTGCTGGAGCAAACCCAATATGCTCAGCGCTGGGGCTTCCCTTGGTCGCTCTATGCACCGATTTTTCGCTTTGCCAAGGAGCAGCAGATTCCCCTAATTGCCCTAAATACGCCCACCGAAGTCACCCGCCAAGTGGCACGCCAAGGTCTCGAGAGCTTAGGGGAAGATGATTTTCGCTATATTCCACCCCTATCAGATATTGACTTGAGCAACACTGCCTATCGCGATCGCCTGCAGGAGATTTTTGTTGCTGCCCATCAAGGGATGAGCCACAGTATGAATTTTGACTTCTTTTACCAAGCTCAAGTCCTTTGGGATGAAACCATGGCCAAAGTCATTGCTAAACAGCATCAGCGGCATCCCGATCGCCTGATTGTGGTGCTGACAGGGCGGGGTCATGTTTATTTTGGCGATGGCATTCCCCAACGGGTACAGCGACGGCTCTCCCCCAACCTCCGCCAAGCAATTATCCTCCTCAACCCGACAGCAACGGAAAAAGCCAAACCCCGCATTGCCGACTGGTTCTGGCAAAATGATCCCTCTCTCTAACCTAATCCGCCAAGCCATGTTCAAGGGCAAAGCGCACGAGTTCTGTGCGGCTACTGGTACCGGTTTTCACAAAGAGGCGACTGACATACTTTTCAATATTGCGAACACTGGTATTCAGTTGGCTGGCAATTTCCTTATTCATCAGACCCTTGACCACCAGTTGCAGCACACTGGCTTCGCGGGGGGTGAGATCCAGTTGAATTGGGGGAGCCGTGGGATTGCGTTTGCCCTGTTGGACGAGCATTGCCCGCAGTTCGGCAATTTGTTGGGCTAGATTGGCCAGATTGGGTTCGGTCTCATCGCGAGCAGCCGCTTGCCGCCGCAGCAGATTTTTAATGATGGCCACCAGTTCATCGGGGTCAAAGGGTTTGGCTAGGTAGGCATCACAGCCAGCATCATACCCTTGGATGCGATCGCGCTTCATGCCCCGCGCTGTGAGGAAGATAACGGGAATATGGTTGAGATGGGGCTGTTGGCGCACTGTTTCCAAAAAAGCATAGCCATCCATCTGCGGCATCATAATATCCGTAATAATCAGGTCGGGCACATTGGTTTCTAGGTACTCCAGAGCCGCTTGACCATTGGCCACTGCTGTTACTTCAAAGCCACTGTCCTCTAAATAGGCCGTTACCGCCTCGCGCACTCCCGGCTCATCATCCACCAGCAATAATTTTGCTGTCATTGGCTCTCTCCTAAGATCAGTAGGACTTAATTTATCCATGCTCTACCATATTGGCTATTGGTAGTACTTGGGTGGAATATCGAATGGCGATTATTGCGCTGCGGGCATGGTACCTACCGCAGTATGAACCCCTCGAACACATCGAGCAACGCCCCCACGATCTACGGCTCAACAAAAGTAGCTTGCTGAAAACGGCATTGCGGGCAGATTTTCTCGATGACTTAGAAACGGTGCAGCGTTCGGAGTGGTTTCAACGCTATCGCCTTGGGGAAACGGTGGAATTTTATATTGAGGGCAGTGGCAGCTATACAATTGCCAACATTGATGTTCTCAGTCATGAAATCTATTTCATCAAGAGCGATCGCCTGAGTTACTTGGAACCAACCCTCTTTTTCAGTGCCGCCGATAGCCCCAGTAGTGACGAGATTCGCACCGCCCTCAAAGCATTTGTGACCAATACCCCTAGTCGCTTCCCCTTGGAACTGGTCGAAAGCCCACGCTCAGCCACGGCTCCTCTGCGTCTGGATAGTCCCGTGATCACCCAATTGCGTCGCTCACTGCTCTTTATTGCAGATGGGAGTGGGAATGAACAGTTGCATGCAATGGTTGCCCTCGAACTGGGCTATGCCCTAGCCAGTAAACGCCGCAATCAACTCCTTGTTATTCAGCAGGAGCACCCCAGCCAGCGGGCGCCTCTTCCCATTGAAGTTCCCAGTCGCCAGCGCCTCATCTATAGCCATTCCCAAGAGCTAGCCGAGAAGTTGCCCACCGTACTGCAAACGCTCCTAGAACCTTTTGATTTCCATTGATACTTGCATAGGGAAGCCCGTTTCGGGAATAACCTGACCGTTAACGAACGAGATCGTAGAGCAGGTGGGAAGGAACTCCTGCCGCCAAGAGAAGGCGCGGTAGAGTGGGCAGGACACGACAGCAATGCCGAATGAAATCATGGATCCACCGTTGCAAGGTTTCGACTTCATAGTTGGTTAAAAGTTGATCGTGGGGCGTGAAGTTACGGTTGTGGAACTGCTCCACTTGAATTTGCGCCAACCAGCTTTCACGGGGTCGTGTCAATAACCAATAGTTAGTGACAATCATTTTGCCAAGGTAGCGTACCGTTACTTCTGTAATTCGCCGACAGTATTCATAGTAATCAGCAAGGTTTGTCGATTCATGGTTTACCCTAGGCACAGGAATCTGCTCTTGAGTTTCCGCAACCTGACTAAAGAAAGACATCAAATCTGTTAAGGCACTGTGGGAGACAGGAAGTTGAATACCAATGAGGTCAAAAATTTTTTGCTCAATCTGTTGAAGCTGGTGAGTGTGATGTGGTTCGTTAACTTTTATTTTTTGATGTAACTCAATGAGAAATTCTAATTGATTCAGTTGTGGATAGGTTAAATGATCTAGATTAATGTAACGCTCTAGGTATTCTTCCTCAATGCCCAGTGGGTGTGTGTCACGGGCAACATAGGATTGAATGGCGGGATGCTCTGCCAGTAAGCGCCGCATATAGTAGCGAGTGACTGGAGAAATATTCATAGGGGGAACCCTCACAGTTAGGACAGGACATAGCTGCAAAAGGGAGAGAGGCACGTGACATGCACGTACTTTCAGGTGTGTAAGAAGTTAAGTCAATGATGAATACTTAATACTTGTTTAACAAACGCAGGGACTAGGGAAGCAAGTTAACATAACCAAATAGTTATTCAAAAAACTAATCATCGTCATCAGGGAAACACCAATCACTTCAGGTTTACAAGTAAATTTACGGTATTTAAGTTAAAAGAGAACTCTAACTGTGTTGGATGAAACATGTTTCTGTTATAAATGCTCAGATCTGAGATCGTCAAGTATTGATTGATACAAATAGTGTCAAGTATTAATTGATACAAATAGTTTTGCGTCACCATTCTGTAACATAGCCGCTACGTGACACTGCAAAATTTAAGAAATCGTTTACATTAGTTCATATTGAGCCTAAATTTGGTAGCCAAGGCTACAAATGTTGTCAATAAATGATTTGATTTTTTTATATTCTGATTACAACTCTTTACATTAATTTTTATTAATTACAGCAGCTCCATTTCTATCCACAGACGGGGATCATTCATCCCCTTGGTTGTAGGGTTGATCGGCAAAGATACAGTCAGAAAATTTCTGGGGCGATCGCGAGTGATCTGCCAATGCAGCAATGGTATCCGCTGTTCCGAGAAATCAGCGATGATTGTCTTACCCTTGATGCTGTTTAACCTCTCATCTCGTTATTGAGCCGCCTATGCTTGCTGTTTATCCTGGAAGCTTTGATCCCATTACCCTAGGGCACTTGGACATTATTGAGCGGGGTGCTCGTCTCTTTAGTGAAGTGATTGTGGCGATCGCCCATAACCCTCAGAAAAAAGCCCTCTTTAGCGTGGCGCAGCGGATCAAACAAGTGCAGGCGGCAACTGTCCACTTAAAAAATGTGCGGGTGGATACCTTTGATGGCCTCACCGTTGAGTACGCGCGATCGCAACAGGCAACAGTTCTTCTGCGGGGGCTACGGGTTCTGTCGGACTTTGAATACGAGCTGCAGATGTCCCACACCAATAAAAGCCTCTGGCCAGAGATTGAGACCGTGTTCCTCACCACGTCCAATGAGTATAGTTTCTTAAGTAGTAGCTTAGTAAAAGAAATTGCCCGATTTGGCGGTAATGTTCGTCATCTAGTACCAGCCACTGTTGCAAAGGATTTAGAAGCATGCTTTACTCAAACGCCGATCGCATCTCAACGACCACTGGAGTAAATGAAGCGCTTGATGTCCCTTCCGTACCGCTGCAACTCCTGCAACAATTGGAAAAGCTGGAAGAACTCCTGATTCTCGAAGGGACGAAGATCCCGCTGACCGGCCGCAAACTCATTGATGAAGAGCAGATCCTAAACCAACTTGCCCACATTGAACAGGCGATCCCCGAATCAGTGAAGACAGCGCAGCGGATTCTCAATCAGCGGGATGAGATCATTAAACAGGCCCAGCACCGCGCCCAAGAAATTATCCGTGCCGCAGAGCAACGCGCTGCCCAAATTGCCGATGAACTGCGGATTCGCCAGCAGGCAGAACTCGAAGCCCAAAAAATTCGCCAGCAGGTGCAGCAAGAGGTGGAGTTTATGCGCCAGCGCGCGATCGAGGAAATCAATCTGCTACGGCAAAACACAGAAAAAGAACTAGCCCATCTGCGCCAAGTGACCCGCCATGAATGTCAAGAGCGGCAACAGGAAGCGGATGCCTATGCCGATCGCACCCTTGCGGAAATGGAACGCCAATTCAAGGAAATGCTAGCGGTGATTCAAAATGGGCGCCAATACCTCAAGCAGCACCAAGCCCACCGTCAACCCTAGGCAATACCCCAATTCAATTGTCACGCTAGCGGGCTTTCACAGGCTCTAGGGTAAAAAACGTTTGAAAAATTTGCGTATCCACCTCATTCATTTGCTGCTGCAAGTGATCGAGGAACTCGTGCATGCCTTGGCCAATAATTTCATCAATCGTCAAATAGTCCAGTTGCGATCGCAGGCGTCCCAGTTGGCGTTCCACGGGCTGGTGCCAGCTCCCCAAGGGCGTCCCTGTAATTTTGTAGAGGGATTTTTCCACCTGCAACAGACAAAAGCGGATCGCGCGGGGAAACTCGGCATCGAGAATCAAAAACTCTGCGACCCCTGCGGGTGTAATCCGATGCGAACCCCGTTTACGATACATCTCATAGGCACTGGCGGACTTGAGGAGCGCAATCCAACCCAATTCATCAATGGGCGTGCCCACATCTTCCACTGAGGGCAACAGCAGATAGTATTTCACATCGAGAATCCGCGAGGTCTTATCGGCTCGCTCCAGTAGCCGCCCCATTTGACCAAAGTGCCACGCTTCATTGTGGCTCATCGTACTATCCATCACGCCGGCAAAAAGGTGACTGGCCTGTTTCACTTGCTCCAAAAAGCTGGCAATCTCCAATTGATCCGGGGCTTTAGCCGCCTCCCGCACCATTGTGTAGAAGGCATTCACCTGCTGCCACATTTCTGAGGAAATCACCTCGCGAATGGATGTGGCATTCTCCCGTGCCGTCCGCAGACAGGAGATGATCGAGTTGGGATAGGTGGTGTCAAAGGTGAGGAACTGAATCACATTTTCAGCCGTGGCCGTGCCATAGTGTTCCTGAAAAAAGGGCAAATCCCCCGTTGTTAGCACTAGGGGATCCCATTGACTTGAAAGACTCGTGGGCAGATCCAGCAGCATGTTCAAGTTGACATCAACAAAACGAGCAATATTCTCTGCCCGCTCAATGTAGCGATTTAACCAATAGACCGCATCGGCGACACGACTTAACATATACTGGCAAGCATTCACTCTCTGCCCACTCTAGCAACCTTTTCCCGTCCTGAGTATATGCAGCAAACCCGTCTTAATACCCTGCTTGATCGTTTAGGCGCCGGGATTCAGGAGCAGTTAAAAAATCCGTGGCGACGGCTAGCAACACTGAGTATTGCCTTTCTCTTTGGGGTGTTCTTGGGCTTAGCCATTTCCTCGAGTGCAGGTCAATTGGGCTATTTAGATATTGTGGCCTCGAGCATCGTAGCAATTATTGCTGAAGTGATTAGTGCTATGTTCTATAGCGATCGCTGGAAACTGCGGCAAACTCTCTTTGGCGAAATTCTCAATGCCTTGAAGTTCGGTCTCCTCTATGGTTTGTTCCTCGTTGCCTTCCTTCTGGGAAGTTAGTTGCTAATTCAATTGGAAACCTCATGAATGAGTATTGCGGCAATTTTAATCGCCATTCCCGACAATGAACCGCCAGCAGACCTTGAAGCACTCATCGCAGCCGCAGAGGAAGGAGACTTACCCAGTTGCATCCTAGAAACTGCATGGCACGGTCTGCAAACGACCCTAGCAAAACGTTTTGACCAGAGGCAATGGCTGCTGCCCACATCTATCCTGCTTCTCTTTTTAGCAAACCAGCAAGGGGCAGGAATACTCATTTACTGTGATTAGCCGAGGCTGGCATTCCCTTGTTACTCTCATATTTAAGAAAAGGGCTGTAATTTGAGTACAATAGTGTGATGCCAACGGCGGCTTGCCCTGTTGGTACGGCGTTTACCCTAAGTTGATCACTGCCTGCTATGGTTCAAGAGCGTAGTCTGCCCTCTTTGTCCATTCCCCAAACCACGATTACTCGTGAGCAGGGGTTAATGCTCTATGAAGATATGGTACTGGGGCGCACCTTTGAAGATAAGTGTGCCGAAATGTACTACCGGGGGCGGATGTTTGGCTTTGTCCACCTCTACAACGGTCAAGAGGCAGTCTCTACAGGTGTAATCAAGGCGATGCGTCCCGATGATTACGTGTGCAGTACCTATCGCGATCACGTTCATGCCCTGAGCGCCGGTGTTCCTGCCCGTGAAGTAATGGCTGAACTCTTTGGCAAGGCGACGGGGTGTAGCAAAGGCCGGGGCGGCTCAATGCACCTCTTTTCTGCTAAGCATAATCTCTTGGGGGGCTTTGCCTTTGTCGCTGAGGGGATTCCAGTCGCAACGGGGGCAGCATTTCAGACGATGTACCGCCGTCAGGTGATGGGCGATGCCAAGGCCGATCAGGTCACCGCTTGCTTCTTTGGTGATGGTGCCAGCAATAATGGCCAGTTCTTTGAGTGCTTGAATATGGCAGCCCTCTGGAAATTACCCATTCTTTTCGTGGTGGAAAATAACAAGTGGGCGATCGGTATGGCCCATGAGCGTGCCAGTTCCGAAACAGAAATCTACAAGAAGGCCAAGGTCTTTGGCATGGTGGGTGAGGAAGTAGATGGCATGGATGTGCTGGCGGTGCGTACAGTGGCTGAGGCAGCGATCGCCCGCGCCCGTGCCGGTGAAGGCCCCACCCTAATTGAAGCTTTGACCTACCGTTTCCGGGGGCACTCCCTTGCCGATCCCGATGAACTGCGCTCCAAAGAAGAGAAAGAATTTTGGCTGAAGCGCGATCCGATCAAAAAGCTGGGTGCCTACCTCGTGGAGCAGGAACTGGCCACTAGCGAAGACCTGCGTGCCATTGAGCAAAAAGTACAAGCGATTGTGGATGATGCTGTGGCCTTTGCCGAGGAAAGTCCTGAGCCTAAGCCCGAAGAACTCTACGACTACATCTTTGCGGATGAATAGGTTGGGCCGCTGCCAGCAAGGGGGGCATTGCCCGAAAAATAGGACAATTTTGCAACAGGAGCAAACTCACGCGGTAAAACGGTTCGGACAATCTCGGACAAAGCAATATCCCACTGTTGGCCAAGTCCACTGAACACTAGGAAACAAATGCCTAAGAAGCAACCGCAAACACAAATAAGTGGAATTTGGCATGTTGCAGGGGGCTGGGGTGTTGTCTTTTGGTAAACACTCGTCTGGCGAAATGCGCTGAGGGGCATAGCTCACAACGACAGTTCTAGGGGAAACTCGTGTTTAAGAGAACATTATTTAAAGATTAAGGGATTATAACCTAGCCCCACCCCCCTACAGCCCTTGGCTGATCCCAGTCTCAGCAACGTCAAGAATATATTTTTATCAATGAATAAACCATTGCTGGGTCTGTTGACTAGGATAGTCACTAGAATAAAAGGAGCTTTCCCTAGAACATTGGCATGTTGTTGACTCCTCCTTTGTTTGCCTGGCTGGATGGTCTCTGGGATGGGGTATTCTCCACCCAAGGGATCATGATCATGCTGCTGATGGGCTACGCAGGGGCGATGTGGCTCTTTTTGTCCAGTGCCCCCAAGGTCTATACGATCATGGTCTCGGATTTGGAGCACGCGCGGCAGTTCTACGAGCAGGAGTTGCATTTGCCGATCGCTGATGTACCGCTGCACTACTACTACAACTATGAGCAAACCCTTGGCGTGGCTTCGATGGATCCGCTCTATGTGCCCTCGGCCTTGAGCTACAGCAGCCCCAAGCGCCCCAGCCCTAGTGATGGGTTGTGGTACCAACTCAAGAAAAATACGCAACTGCATGTCATTAGTGGTGCCAGCAAGGGGGAACGCCACCGTCAGCGCCATGTCTGCTTTGACCGTGAGTGCCTCAAACTCCTATTGCTGCGGATTCAACGGCGGCAGTTGCGCTACAAAATGCGCAGCGATCGCCCCCTCAATTTCCTTGTCAAGGACTACGACGGCACCGTGATTGAAATGGCAGAAATTTCGGCGCGGCCATGACAGACCTCCAAGAACTCCCTAGTCGTGGTCATCTCTTGACGGAGCAGATCAATCCCGCCAGCCAGAATCTGGATCAGCTCACTCCCTTGGAACTAGTTGATCTGTTTAATCAGGAAGATGCCCAAACGCTGCGGGCGATCGCCCAAGCCCGCGAGGCCTTAGCCCAAACCATTACCGCCACAGCAGTCCGCCTCCGCCAAGGGGGACGCCTCTTCTACGTTGGTGCCGGCACCAGTGGTCGCTTGGGGGTTTTGGATGCTGCGGAATGTCCACCCACCTTTTGTACACCGCCCCATTTGGTTCAAGGCATTCTGGCCGGCGGTGAGGCTGCCCTTGTGCGCAGTTCCGAAGGCCTTGAGGATCGCTACGAAGATGGCGCCGCCGTGGTGGGCGATCGCCAGATTACTGCCCAAGATGTGGTGATGGGTATTACCGCTGGCGGAACCACTCCCTATGTTCATGGGGCACTGGATGCAGCGCAAGCAGTAGGGGCACTTACGGTCTTTATGGCCTGTGTTCCCTCGGATCAGGTACAGCGGGCTGCCGACATTGACATTCGCCTACTGGTGGGGCCTGAACTCCTTGCTGGATCCACCCGTTTGAAAGCCGGTACTGCCACAAAAATGGCACTGAATATCATTTCCACGGGGGTGATGGTGCAGTTGGGCAAAGTCTATGGCAACCGCATGGTGGATGTGGCGGTCACCAATCGTAAGCTCTTGGATCGTGCCCTGCGGATTCTCACGGATCTCACGGGGATTGATCGCGCAGCAGCAGCAGCTCTCCTCGAACGCAGTGGCTACCAAGTGAAGCGTGCCCTGCTCATGTACTGGACAGAACTGGATGCCCTTGCCGCTCAAGCTCTACTCGATCAACACAATGGCCAACTGCACGCGGCCAAAAGTGCTGTCCTGAACCCCTAAATGCCCACTTTGAAGCCAAGACCGCGATTATTGCGGGGTTCCTCAAACTGCCTGTACACCTTTGGATCGGGGCGAGTAGGCACAGGCGAAATCTCTAGGCTGTTTTCAATCTCTGCCATATTACTCGCAGGTGGGACAGCATTGGGGTTTGCCGCAGGATCGGGGGCTGATTGCAGTGCCGATCGCAACTCGGGGCTAACTTGAATCGTGCCAATGGCAGCGGAATTAGCAAAGACAGGTACAGCAGGCAGCATACTGGCAATTACTATCCAAGGGATTGAGGAGAAACGCATAGTAAAGAATCCTCAAGGGGGTTAGAAATTAAGCACTTAAGAACCCCTAACTGCGTTGGGAGTATTCTCTATGTTTTCTATTTTAGGGCAGCCACCTCTCCCTTGGTTGCCGCAAGGGATCCCTTCTGTGGTGGCAAGATAACAATAGGACGGAGAGAGAGGGATTCGAACCCTCGGTGAGTTGCCCCACACAGCATTTCCAGTGCTGCGCCTTCGACCACTCGGCCATCTCTCCACGTTTAGGCAGTTCTACTATCCTATCAGAAGTCCTGTGTCTCTGCTGCATTCCATTGCCCAAGCCAGTTTTGCCATCATTGATCGCGAGATCGGTCCTCACCCTTTTGATGCCCCAAGCTATGCGATTTTGCGGCGAATTATCCACAGCACGGCAGATTTTGAGTTTAAGAACCTGCTGGAGATTTCGCCGGGGGCGATCGCCCACATGACACAAGCCCTGCGCTCAGGTGTGCCGATTATTACCGATGTGGCCATGGTCAGGGTCGGCATTCAAACCATGGTCAGCCGTACCTTTCAGAATCCGATCATTACCGCCCTTGACGATGGCAGCCACACCGCTCCCGATCAAACCCGCAGCGAAGCAGGGATGATCCGCGCTTGGCAACAGTGGCCCGATGCCCTGTTTGTGGTTGGGAATGCGCCAACGGCGCTCCTTGCCCTGTGCGATCGCCTGCAACAAACCCGTGTACCGCCGGCGGGCGTCATTGGTGTCCCGGTTGGCTTTGTCAATGTTGTAGAGTCAAAAGCAGCCCTTGCCCAACTGCCCGTGCCTCAAATTCGTGTTGCCGGTCGCAAGGGGGGATCGCCTGTGGCGGCAGCGATTGTGAATGCCCTGCTGGAGTTGGCCGATAGCAAGGAGTCAGTGTGACCCCGATTCATGTGGTGGGCATTGGCCTAGAGGGGCTGGCAGGGTTGGGGGAAACAGTTCAGGAAATTATTCGCACAGCGACGCTTTTGGTGGGGAGCGATCGCCATCTTCAGTTGATTCCCCATGGAGACGCCCGCCGCTTGTCTCTACGGGACTTTAACGCCAGTTTCAAGGCGATTCAAACCCACTTGGCAACAACCCCGAACCCCCAAGTGGTCATTCTCACCAGTGGCGATCCCCTGTTTTACGGGCTGGGACGCTGGCTGCTCGAAGTCTTTACTCCCGATCAGTTGACGTTTCATCCCCACCTCAGTGCGGTGCAGTTGGCCTTTAGTCGGCTCAAGCTCCCTTGGCAGGATGCCGTGATCTACAGTGCCCATGGTCGCGATTTAGCGGGGTTGGTGCCGCTGTTGCAGCGGGGGGTGGAGAAAATTGCCATCTATACCGATGGTGAGGCTAATATTGCTGCCATTAGCCGCTTATACCAAGCATTGCACCTGCCTGTGTCCTATCGGGCGTGGGTGTGTCAGGCCTTGGGTAGTGCAGACGAAGCCATTCTGCCGTGGGACTTAGCCCAACCAGTGACAATGCTTCCGCCGGTACATCCGCTGAATTTGGTGGTGCTCCTGCGTCAACCCCAGCACCTACCCCCTCGGGAACAGCCCGTTTTTGGCCTAGGGGATGATCAATTTTTCACCTTTGGCGATCGCCCCAGCTTGATGACAAAGCGGGAAGTGCGGGTATTGGCCTTGGCGGAACTTGCCCTCACCGGCACTATCGAAACCGTTTGGGATGTGGGCGCCGGCACCGGCAGTGTCGCTGTGGAAATCGCCCGCCTTGCCCCCCAAGCCACCATCTATGCGATCGAGAAAACGGCGATTGGCTTTCAACTGATTGAGCGCAACCGCAAGGCTTTTGGTTTGACCAATCTGATCCCAATCCAAGGAGCAGCACCCCAGAGCCTCAGTGGCTTGCCGCAACCGGATCGCGTGTTTATTGGCGGCAGTGGTGCCCAATTACTGGCCAATCTCGACTATTGTTGGTCACACTTGAAAGCTGGCGGCCGGTTGGTGCTGGCGATCGCCACCCTCGAACACCAAGGCCAAGTTCTCCACTGGTGTCAAACCCAGCAAATCAGCCCGCAAGTGCTACACGTGCAACTCAGCCGCTCCATTCCCTTGGGTCAAGGCCACCGCCTCCATCCCCTCAATCCAGTCACCCTCATCACCCTGAGTCAGGGGTAAAAATAGCCATCGGGATAAACCGTGGTGCGATCGCACACCGCAGCCGACAGATCAACACCCGTTGCCCGAAAAAAATTACACCGCTGTACCTGGGCTGCCGTTAAATCTGCCTGCTCTAAATTGGCCTGTTGCAGGTTGGCCCCTTGGAGATTCGCTTGTCGCAAATTGGCATAGCGCAGATCCGCCCCCTGAAGATTAGCGCCTTGCAGGTTTGCCCGTTCCAAATTGGCCGATCGCAGGTTGGTGCGGACAAGGTTGGCTCCTTCAAGATCTGCTGCCGCAAGGTTCGCTTGATACAACTGAGCATCCCCTAATTCACTGTGGCGTAGATTGGTGGCAATCGCTTGAATTCGATTCAACTGGCAATAGGGCAAATAGGCATTTTCCAAATTACTCTCACTGAAATCGGCATCACTGAGGTTGGTGTCAAAAAGGCTCAGACCCGTCAGATCGCTGCCCCGAAAATCTCGTTCCCCCGCTGCATAGGCTGCCAATAGTTCCTCATTGCTGAATTTGGCCATAATGGTATAAAGAGCGTTGTACTGTGACTAAGTATTTCTACCTAAACCTTTTTGACTGTAGGGGGATTTATTGAGGAAGTTCATTTTATTTAATGGTTTCTTAACTTGGTGAGGCACCACAATGGGGTTTCAACCGCTTTCCTTGGCACAGCATTACCACGAACGCACCAAGTACGCCCCTGAGACCTTAGCCCAACAGGCAGCACCGCTCGATTTTAGTCGCCAGCCCAGTCCCTGCAAAACCTATCCTCTTGGTCAGTCCTTCTCCCTCAAGCCGTTTTTAGAACCTGAGCAGGGGGCAGCCCACCCCCACTGGCAGCGACTCTCACGGTTGTTGTACTGTACCTATGGCATTACTGGGGTGGTTCCCTATCCCGATCAGCCCTTTTATATGCGGGCAGCACCTTCTGCCGGGGGGCTATATCCAGCGGAAATCTATCTCCTCACTCGCAACGACACCGCCGTTCCCGCTGGCATTTATAACTACCAAGTGAAAGACCATGCCCTTGTGCAGGTGTGGCAAAGCTATTCTTGGTCAGCCCTACAGGCCGCTTGTCTTTGGCATCCAGCGCTAGAAAGGACGCACATTGCGCTGATCGTGACAGCCGTCTTTTACCGTTCCGCTTGGCGTTATGGCGATCGCGCCTATCGCCGCATTTGCCTCGACATTGGGCACCTCTTGGGGAATGTGGAACTGGCCGCCAATATCAATGACTTTCGCGCTCACTTCATTGGTGGTTTTGTGGATGCCCAAATGAATGAACTGCTTTACCTTGATCCAGAACAGGAGGGGGTGTTGGCGGTGGTTGCCCTTGCCAATTTACTCGAAGTGGGTGAAAACTTGTCCACGTTCCCCGCAGTGTTGGCCTCCGCCACCTGCTATGACTATGGGGCGATCGCCAGTGGCGAGCTACTGAAGGCTTACCATCGTGCCAGTGCCCTCACCAATAGTGACATTATCTACGGCATGGCCAAAGAGACTCCCAGCCCCCCTGCCAAGGAGCCTACTGAACCCCCTGCTAGTAAATACAACTTTCCCTTTGGTCTGCGGGTGAGTCTCAGCAAAACCATCATTGACTGGGAAACCAATCTAGCCGCTCTCCAGCAAACCATTCTGCAGCGGCGCTCGACTCGTCAGTACAGTGGCCAAGGGATTGAAGTGGATCAACTGGCTGCCCTGCTCACCTTTGCCTACCATCCTCAGGACTACCGCGATCAAGGCCTAGATGAAGCCCCTAGTTTCTTTGACCCGACATTGGTGGAAACCTTTATTGCCGTGACGCGGGTCAAGGATCTAGAGGAGGGCTGCTACTACTATGCTGTGGCCGAGCATGAGTTACGCCAAATTCGCTTCAAGAACTTTCAAGAGCAGTTGCATTTCCTCTGCCTCAATCAAGACCTCGGTCGCGATGCCGCTGTGGTGATTTTCCATACCGCCAATCTGGAGCGGGCGATCGCTCGCTATGGGGAACGGGCTTATCGCTACCTCCACATGGATGCTGGCCACCTTGGACAGCGGATCAATTTGGCTGCCACCGCTTTGGGGCTAGGGGTCAGTGGCATTGGCGGTTTCTTTGATGATCAGGTCAACGATCTCTTGGGCATTCCCCCGCAAGAAGCGGTTCTGTACATTACCACCGTTGGCAAAGCAGCGTGACCCTCACCACCCGTGGCCACTACAGTATCAAGGCTCTATTGGACTTGAGTTTGTTACCCAACTATGGGCCTGCCTCCGTGCGCGCCATTGCTGAGCGGCAAAAGATTCCTGCCCCCTATCTGGAAAAACTCTTGATTGAATTGCGGCGGGCTGGCTTGGTGCGATCGCTGCGAGGCGTCTATGGGGGCTATCAACTGGCCCGTCCCCCGGCCGCCATTTCCCTGCGGGATATCCTTACTGCCGTTGGTGAATCGCCGACCCCCCTGTTTTTGCATCCTCCCCAACCGGAAGATGGCACAGCGGATTGGGTGACCTTGAGTCTCTGGCAACGACTCCACCAAAAACTTCAGGATGCCTTGGCCAGTATCTCCCTTGAGGATTTATACTTTGATGCCCGTAGTTGGCAAGCGGCTCAAGGGGATGGGGCAACGTTTGTCGTCTAGGCGATCTAGGCTAAGGGCATCCCAGAGTGGGGGGAGACACCCATGTCAGCACCAACCTACCCCAAAGCATGGCTGATCATTCGCGAACGTGGTTTGCCGAAACGGGAAGTTATTCTCAGTCCCGATCGCCAGTGGACGATTGGTCGCCAACTGGATTGCAATATTCTCCTCAAAGATACCTACGTCTCGCGAGTGCATGCCGTCATCAACGCCTTTCTCTTTAAGGGGCAGCCCCTCTATTTCATTAGTGATTACCACAGTCGCAATGGCACGCTCCTCAATGGCCTGCCAATTCAGCACAGCACCCTCCTCCACCATGAAGATGTCATTTGTGTGGGTACCACCCTCATTGTTTTTTACTATCCAGACATGTTTAAGGAGATTTCCCTCGATGAGCGCCCCAAACTGAGCAAACGTTCAACCGGCAGTCTGCCTTGGGTTGGCTAGGGGTTTGACAGCCACAGGGGATAAACTTTATGATGAAAAATTGTTGAGTTTGCACGGAACAGGTTTTCCAAGAGGCACGCATCCCCTCACCTGCACGGCAAGGAGTTTTTTAGTTTCTATGGCATACGCAATCATTGAGACCGGTGGCAAGCAACTGCGCGTTGAAGCCGGGCGCTTTTACGATGTGGAGCGGCTCCCCGTCGAGCCAGAGGGCACAATTGATCTAGAACGGGTGTTGCTGGTGCAAACCGATAGCCAAGTCCACGTGGGTCAACCCTACGTTAGTGGTGCGGTTGTCTCTGGTACGGTGATGGGGCACCGTCGCGGCCCCAAGGTGATTGTCTATAAGATGCGCCCGAAAAAGAAAACCCGCAAAAAACAAGGCCATCGCCAAGAACTGACCCGCATCATGATCAACGAGATTCGTCTTAACGGTGAATCCCTAGGAGGTTAACATGGCACACAAGAAAGGAACAGGTAGTACCCGCAACGGTCGTGACTCCAATGCCCAGCGTCTGGGTGTCAAGCGCTTTGGTGGTGAAGTGGTTAAGGCCGGTCACATTCTTGTACGGCAGCGGGGGACAAAGTTTCACCCCGGCGCCAATGTCGGTCGTGGCAGTGACGATACTCTTTTTGCCACGATCGCGGGTGTGGTCACCTTTGAGCGCTATGGCAAAAATCGCAAGCGCGTGAGTGTCTATCCCCTAGCCGAGGGCTAAAACCACTCCTCGATAAACATTCAAAAATCATCTAATTGGGTCAATCCTCGGGGTTGGCCTTTTTTGTTGTCTTAGTCAATGACTCTCCTAAGGAAGTGTTGACCCGATTATTGTAAATTTCTATGAACAGCTTGCTTTAAGGTCGAGAAATTGTTAAATTAGATACAGAAATAAATCGTTCATCTCTCGCAGGACATCAGTAAACGCTTTTCAGACCGAGTTTAATTGTCAGCGTTGTACCTTCGCGAGGGACGGAAGTAGGGAAACAGATCCCGAAGGAACGCGCCTCAGCCAGTCCACCTTGTAATAAAAATGGGGCGAAAATTATGACGACTCTTACTTATCGCGGCGTTCAATACAACTACGTTCCTCCAGCGATCAACACCCAAGCAACGGATGTCGTGGCCAAGTATCGCGGTAGCACCTATCGTGTGGCTGCTCCGACAAATCCACCGGAAGACTCCTTAAAAATCATGACCTATCGGGGTGTCAAGTATCAAAAAGGTAAACAGCCCGCTGGTGTTCCCGCTGCGCGCTTGGCCGATAATGTGGCTTCTGTGCCCATGACAGCAACGGTTAACGAAATGGCTCGCTCCTTGGCGATGGCACATCATGTGATGATTAAAAGCCGTGAACAAACCCTCCTTGCCCGGATGGCAGAAGCAATCGGCATGCCGGTGACGGCAGCCCACTACTGGAACCAAATCCAAGGGAAAATTAACCCCGTCTTTGGTGCCACCTACGATCGCTCCCCTGTGGCGCTGAGCTAAGGCAGCAATGACACTGGGTTGAAGTGTTGAGTTGAGTCAGTAGGAAAATAACGAGGGAGTCAGGTCATTCTTGGCTCCCTTTTGCTGTGGGCATTAACCCCGCCGATCCCAGGGCCCCCAAATGGCAAAGGTCATCCCCGGATGGTAGAGATTGACAAACATGGTTTGGCCGTCGGGTGAGAAGCAAACCCCCGCCAGTTCTTGATCATTGAGGGCATTGCGCGCAAAGGTGTATAGCTCTCCTTGGGGGGTGATACCAATGAGGCGATTAATGGCATCGTCGCCATCTTCGCAGCAAATGAGGTCTCCCCAAGGGGCCATCGTCAAGTTATCGGGATAATCAAGAACCTCTTTGCCGGGGGACTCGACAAACAGCTCAATCGTGCCACCATCTGCTGCGGTGCGACCGGGGCGGTATCGCCAGATTTGGCCTAGCCGCTTTTCACCACCACTGGTGGCTGTAAAGTAAAATTCGCCATTGTGGTAGCAGAGGCCTTCACCGCGTACAAATTGGGCTGCCCCTTTGTCGTAGCCCTCATAGCGCACGGTGTCGAGGGGGGGGTCAGGCTGGGTGATATTTACCCATTCCACTTCAAAGGGTTTGCGCAGGGGAAAATCCTGACCGGTGTTAATTTTCGGGTAGCGTTTGATTTTCAAGGCTTGGAGTTGGCCGCCAGCAGCAAGGTTGGTGGGTTCCTTGGGAATAAAGCGATAAAAGAGACTATCGCCGCGATCCTCTGTTTGATAGACGATATGCGTTTGCGGGTCGATGGCGATCGCCTCATGTTGAAAGCGCCCCATTGCCTTGAGGGGAACTGGCGTCACGGGGCCTTGGGCACTGATCGGTACTTCAAAGTTGTAGCCGTGGCGTTTTTGCACCGGACCGCGGTTGGCAGGATGTTCGGGCGTGGAAATGGTTTCCTCGCAGCTAATCCAACTGCCCCAAAGGGTTTTGCCGCCACCACAATTGCGCGAGGTACCGGCCAAAGAAACGTAATGCTTGAGGAGTTGCCGATCTTTGCTCACCACGAGTGTAGTGGTGCCGCCGGGGGCAATGGGGTCATACATCCGCTCCTTGGGAGCCACCACCCCCTGAAAGGCACGGGGTAGCCCCGGATACATCTCATGGTTGCGCACAAGGATGGTCGTGCCATCGGGGCCGGGGAAGGCGGCCATGCCATCATGGAGCGTCGGGACGGGGGTACCATCACTCAGGCGATCGCCCAGCTTGGAAAATACCCGATACTGAAAGCCTGCCGGCAAATCCAACAGGCCATTGGGATCCTGCACCAAGGGGCCAAATCCGCGTGTGGTCAGCAGTTCACCTTGGGCGGCCCGTTGATAGAGAAGCTGTAATCCTTGGGGAAACAGTGCTGCCCCCATACCGGCGGCGGCAAGGGTGAGGAAGCGACGACGTTGCAAACCCATAAAAAACCCATGTAAACTGCACAACCAACGGCTAAAAGCCGACCCCTATTGTCTTACTGCAAACTTAGGAAGTTATTCAAGGGCATTTTGTGGCCGATTGCAGATCGCTTGCTAAAATAAAGTCATAATGAGTTTGGATAAGTCAATGCGAGTGATCGATTTGCCCCTCAATGCCATTCGTCGTCCCCTGATTCGGCAAACGGATCCTGCAAAAGTCGCAGCGTTGATGGCCTCCATTGCGGAAATTGGCCAGCAGGAACCCATTGATGTCCTTGAAGTCGAAGGGCAGTACTATGGCTTTTCGGGGTGTCATCGCTACGAAGCCTGTCAACGGCTCGGACTGCCGACGATTCGGGCACGAGTCCGCCGGGCGCCCCGTTCGGTACTGAAGCTGCACCTTGCCTAGGCATCTTGTCAGATTCGCCTCAGTGTGGGATTCTAGCCAATTAGCCCCTCTAGGATAGCGATCGTGACCGGTGTACGCCTTGAACAACTGACCAAGGTCTATCGCGACCCCCAGCGCGGGCATGATGTCACGGTGCTGCAAGGGATTGATCTGAGGGTCGGTGCGGGCGAGTTTTTGGTGCTGGTGGGGCCTTCGGGGTGTGGCAAAAGTACCCTGCTGCGGCTCATTGCGGGTTTGGATGAACCAACCACGGGCACAATTTGGGTGGGCGATCGCGTGGTCAATGGTTTACCGCCCAAAGCGCGGGACATTGCCATGGTTTTTCAAAGCTATGCTCTTTATCCCCACTTGACGGTCTATGACAACTTGGCCTTTGGCTTGCGCCGTAACGCCCAGATGAATGGCCTCCTCCCCGCCCCCATTGAAGCAACTTTGACGCGCTGGACGCGATCGCTCCCCAAGGGGATGCAACTGTCTTTTCCCCGCGAACGCATGATTCACCAGCGGGTGATGCAGATTGCGGCGATGTTGCAAATTGGTCACTTGCTCTATCGCTATCCCAAACAACTGTCCGGTGGTCAGAAGCAGCGGGTGGCCCTCGGACGAGCCATGGCCCGCAATCCCCAAGTGTTTTTGATGGATGAACCGCTTTCAAACCTTGATGCCAAGCTGCGCACCGAAACCCGCGCTCAAATTGTCCAACTGCAGCAGCAATTGGGCATCACAACCATTTATGTGACCCATGATCAAACGGAAGCAATGACGATGGGCGATCGCATTGTGGTGCTGCACCAAGGTCAAATCCAACAAATTGCCAGCCCCCTCGACCTGTATCAACGCCCTGCCAATCGCTTTGTCGCTGAGTTTATTGGCTCACCGCCAATGAATTTCTTAGCCGTGACCCTCAACCAAGGGAAGATTCAGTACCACCATTGGCAGTTGTCCTTGAACCCGCCCTTCCCCTCGACAGCGAAGGCATGGTTAGGGATTCGTCCAGAACATTTCGCGCTGGCCACCGCTGAAGAGACCGATGTCCTGCCCGTTCAAGTGGATCTCGTGGAAGCCCTTGGCCATGAAACGGGCTTGACGGTTCACCTCTGTGCGACAGGAGAAACGTTGCGGGTGCGCTTACCAGGACAACAGCCGATTCAGCGGGGCGATCGCCTGTATTTGCGTCCTGATCCCCAGCATTTCCACTTCTTTGATGAGCAAACGGGGCAGCGACTAGAACCATGAGCCAACGCCTGCAAGCCCGCCTCGCCATGGCCGGCATTACCCGCAAGAGTCAACTACGCCGTAAAGGATTTACCCGCCACCAAGCCAATGCCATTTGGTCAGGGGAGCTGCGTCGCTTGCGCCTAGAGACCCTCGAACACCTTGCCCAGGTTCTGGGGGTGACGCCCTTGGAGTTTTGGCAGTGGTTTTATGGTGAAGCGTCCCCTGAGGCTGCCCTGCAACACCAAGCTCTTCAGATTCTGGAGCCATTTCTGCGTTTCTGGCCCACTGCCGCCTACGCCGCTAGCCAAAACCCCACTGCCCCCGCCCAGAGAATTTTGCCCCTTGTGAAGCCGGTGTTTCAACTCCTCGAGCAGTGGGGGATTCGGTTGATTGGTGAGGTTGGAGCCTGTGTTCCCTTTGATCCGCACCAGCACCAGAGCGATCGCGTGCCCTTAGAGGAAGGCACCCCTGTGCGCATTAGCCATGCGGGCTATTGGTGGGGCGATCGCCTGCTCTTTCGGGCGGTGGTGACGCCAGTAGATACTCTTGGACAATCTGCCCCCTCAGCACATGCTCCTGAATCACCCGCTCAATAACTGCTGGCGTTGCCGAGTGATACCAGACGCCATCGGGATAGACCACTAAAATGGGGCCCTGTTGACACACCCGTAGGCAATTGGCCTTTGTGCGAAAAATACAGCCCTCTGGGCGCGGTTGATCCAAGCCCAATTCCTTGAGGCGTTTTTTCAAATACTCCCATGCTTCTAAACCCACTGCCTTGTCACAGCACAGGGGTTTGGTTTGATCAGCACATAGGAATAGATGCCGCTGAATGTGATCAATGCCGAGAGCTGCTACTTGCTGCGCTAACGAAGGAGATGTCATAGTTGGCTTTTTCTAATCTGCAACAAGGGTTTCTGGTGTTGGTAGCACCATTGAGGACGTGGGGGAGGGTTGACGCCGATTCCATTCAATGTCGGGCATTTCCTCAAAAGCTCGCCGCAGGGAGGCCTCCCAGAACTGCCGCACCTTCGACAAAAAAGGATCACCCAAGACAAATTCGGCGCGGTGACAGATCTGAAAGCTATCGGTGCGGTACATGATCAGGTCAAGGGGGGGGCCGACGGAGATATTGGATTTCATCGTTGAATCAAGGGAGAGCAGTGCATACTTTGCCGCCGCATCTACCGGCGTATCGAAGCGCAACGTGCGGTCTAAAATCGGCTTGCCATATTTTGTTTCACCAATTTGAAGAAAGGGAGTTTCGGGGGTCGCTTGCAGAAAGTTGCCCTGACTGTAGATCAGGTAGAGGTAGGGTTCCTCGCCACGAATTTGCCCCCCCACCAGAAATGTGCATTGGTAGTCAATGTTATCTTTGGCCAACCAAGGGCGATGACTATCGGTGACCTCCCGCAGCTTACCACCGACATAGCGGGCTACCTCGTACATATTGGGCAGCGAGTTGAGACTGTGCTCCAACTGACCCTTGAGATCACGACGAATGAGCGTGAGCACTTCCTGAGTAATTGAAAGGTTACCAGCGGTACAAATGACAATCACCCGCTCCCCCGGCACCGAAAAATCAAAGAGTTTCTGATAGGTGGAAATGTAATCCACCCCCGCATTGGTGCGAGAGTCTGCCGCCATCACCAGACCCGACGTGGTGAGAATTCCCAAGCAATATGTCATTTTGCCTATGCTCCGCCAATAACCAAGCACTATAGAGTGTATAAGGGATTTGCAGCGATCGCTACGGACGCTGGGCATTGGAAATTGACCTGATCATCCGATAGGGTAGGGTTCGGTGTCACAGCGAAGTTTGCAGCGATGTCAGCCATTCTAGAAACCCTTGCCCTGATTCTCATGCTGGGATTCTTTGGGGGTCAGTTGGCACGGCGACTAGGGGCACCGGCCTTGATCGGCATGATTCTCGTGGGGATTGTCCTCGGGCCTGCAGCCTTGAATCTGTTGCAAACCGATGTCCTAACGGCAGCCCCCACCTTCCGTACTGTTGCGGTGATGGTGATTTTGATGAAGGCGGGGCTGGGCTTGGATCGTCAGAAGTTGGCACAACAGGGCACGGTGGCGCTACGCCTCGGTGTATTACCCGCACTGTGTGAAATGGTCGTTGTGGCTGGGGTGGCGATGCTGCTACTGGGATTTGATTTGCGCCAAGGGCTATTGTTGGGGGCGATCGTGGCACCGGAGTCCCCGGCTGTCATTGTGCCGGGCATGCTACGGCTAAAAAGTTTGGGCTGGGGCGTGGACAAGGGGATTAGTGATGCGATTCTCTCGGGCAGTGCTATTTCCGATGTAGTCATACTGCTGCTGTTTAGTCTGCTGATGGGGTCTGAGCATGAGGGAGGATTCCTAGGGGCTTTGCCGCCCGCCTTGGGGGTGAGTGTGCAGGCACTCCTTGAAATTGGTGGTGGCTTGATCGTGGGCTATGGCTTGGCCTGGGCGCTGGTCTTTTTGTTGGTCAAGCAAAACTGGAGTCAAAATCGGGTGCAAACAACCCTCGTGGCAGCAGCAGTGGCCTTGGGAGCGGTGGGCTTGGCCGATCGCCTGCCGTTGTTTTCCGGCTACCTTGCGGTGATGAGTGCCGGCTTCTTCTTGATTGAGATGGATGCCCCCCTAGCGCGGCAATTGCGGGGCGGCTTTGATGTGCTGTGGCAGGTGGCAGAGATTTTTCTCTTCGTGCTGTTGGGTGCCAGTGTCCAGTTAGGGGTGTTGCAAAGTTCCCTCGGTGTGGGTTTGGTGATTTTGGCGGTGGGTACCTTGATTGGGCGGGGCATCGGTTGGTATCTTTCCACCCTTGGCAGTCATTGGACACTCTCCGAACGCCTCTTTTTGCTGCCGGGGAATTCCGCAAAGGCAACGGTGCAAGCGGCGATCGGTGCTTTACCCTTATCCGCTGGGGTGGCGGGGGGTGAAACGATGCTGGCGATCGCGGTTCTCTCGATCCTGATTACGGCTCCCTTGGGGGCATGGGCAATTCCCACGTTTGCACCAAAGCTCCTGCAAAAGGGCGAGGTGGATGCCACCAAAGTTCTGCTGCAACCACGGGTTGTGCTCTTAGCACCGGTGGATGTTTCGAGTGTCACCCCCTACGTTCTCCAAAAGACGGCGGAATTAGCGCGGCGTGCTGATGCGGAAGTGATTGTGCTCCATGTGCAGGATGTTCCTGATCCCAAGGCAGTGGCCACACTCCAAGCCCAAGTCAAGCAGTACCTCGCAGACATTCGCTATCGTTTCATTGTGACCGCTGGCCCAATTCCCCAAGCCATTTTGGATACGGCAACCCTCTACAACGTGACCGAAATTATCCTTGGCAAACATGGTCAAGGGGGTCTGAAGCGCGTGCTCATGGGATCTGTGTGCCAGAGTATTCTTGAGACCTCAACCCGACCCGTGCTGATTGTGGAGGAACCCCGCTCGTGATCCCTATGCATCCCCGATTGCGACCGGCCTTAGCTGTCAGTTTGGGTGCGATTCCGGGGGCCTTAAGCCGCTTTTTACTAGAGGCCTATTTGGAACCCTATCTTACGGGTAATGTGCCCTTTGCTACGCTCGTCGTCAATGTCACGGGTTGCTTTCTGCTGGGGGTGATTGCTCCCCTTGCCTTTGCCCGCACCTTTGTCCTGCATCCCGATTTGCGCTTGCTATTGACAACGGGGTTTATTGGTTCCTACACAACCTTTTCATCCTACGAGTTGGATAACGACAAGCTCTTGGGAATCACAGATGCGGCAGTCGAGGGTTTTTACTGGCTCGGCAGTACAGGGCTGGGATTATTAGCACTGGAGTTGGGGAGCCGCCTAACGCTGCGGAGTCTAGCCCATTGGGAGAAGTGGGATGATCGCACCTGAGAGTGTATTGGCCATTGCCATTGGAGCGGTGCCCGGTGCCTTGGCCAGATATTATGTGGGTCTGTGGAGCGATCGCCGCTTTGGCACCCTTGTCTTCGGTACCCTGAGCGTGAATCTCATGGGTGCCTTTCTTATGGGCTTTTTGAGCCCTGTTTTAGCCCGTTGGGGGGCACCGCTGTGGCTCAGCCATGGCATCACTGTCGGTTTTTTGGGGTCTTTGACCACCTTTTCTACGTTTACCCTCGAGGTATCGAACCTGCGCCGTGAAGGCTACCCCCGCATTGCGTGGCTGTACTGGCTGAGTACGCCTATCCTCGGGTTTCTTTTTGTGGAAGCCGGCATTGGCCTCTCCCATTGGATGTAGATCAACGGCTAGCCGCCAATACTGGCCAGTAGCTTCGCTTCCTCCTCCTTGGAAATGAGGCGGCCTTGGTTTTCGTAGTCGGGAATTTGGTCAAAGTAGAGGTAGCGATAGAGATCCGCTGCAAAGGGATCAATTTTCCGCGTCACAATCTCTAGGTACTCCTCGCGGGTGGGAATGCGCCCCAGTAGGGCACAAACTGCTGCTAGCTCTGCGGATCCCAAATAGACCCGTGCCCCTTTGCCCATGCGGTTATTAAAGTTCCGTGTGGAGGTGGAGAAAACCGTGGTGTGATCAGCAACGCGGGCTTGGTTGCCCATGCACAGGGAGCAGCCCGGCATCTCCATGCGTGCCCCAGCAGCAGCAAAAATACCGTAGTAGCCCTCTTCGCGCAACTGCTGCTCATCCATGCGGGTGGGGGGTGCAATCCAGAGGCGCACCTTCACCGCCCCCTCTCCTTCCAGTACCTTGGCAGCGGCACGGTAGTGGCCAATATTGGTCATACAGGAGCCAATAAAGACCTCCTGCACTGGATCGCCGGCACATTCGGAGAGGGTTTTGATATTGTCGGGGTCATTGGGGGCAGCCACAAGGGGTTCCTTGATTTGATCTAGATCCACCTCAATCACATCGGCATACTCGGCATCCGCATCCGCCGAGAGGAGACTGGGATTGGCCAGCCATGCCTCCATCTTTTTCACCCGCCGTAGAATCGTACGCGCATCGCCGTAGCCACGGGCCACCATATTTTTCAGGAGGGCTACATTCGATCGCAGGTAGGTTGCCACCGTTTCTTCACTGAGTTTAATCGTGCACCCTGCGGCCGATCGCTCCGCTGTGGCATCGGTCAGTTCAAAGGCCTGCTCCAGTTGCAAGTGCGGCAGCCCCTCCATTTCTATGATCCGTCCGGAGAAAACATTCTTTTTATTCTCCTTGGCAACGGTGAGCTTACCCTGCTGAATGGCCACATAGGGAATGGCATTGACAATGTCCCGCAGCGTCACCCCCGGTTGCAACGCACCTTTGAAGCGCACGAGCACCGACTCCGGCATATCCAAAGGCATCACCCCCAAGGCCGCTGCAAAGGCGACCAAGCCAGAACCTGCTGGGAACGAAATGCCCAAGGGAAAACGGGTATGGGAATCGCCCCCCGTGCCCACGGTATCCGGCAGCAGCATGCGGTTGAGCCAAGAGTGAATAATGCCATCTCCCGGTCGTAGCGAGACGCCCCCTCGCGAGGTCATAAAGTCCGGCAGTTCTTTGTGGGTTTTGATGTCAACGGGCTTGGGATAAGCCGCCGTATGGCAGAAACTTTGCAATACCAAATCCGCACCAAAGCCAAGGCAGGCCAGCTCCTTGAGTTCATCGCGGGTCATTGGGCCTGTCGTATCTTGGGAGCCAACCGTTGTCATGACCGGTTCACAGTAGGTGCCGGGGCGGACGCCGGGGAGACCACAGGCTTTACCGACAATCTTTTGTGCCAAGGTATAGCCCTTACTGCTCTCAACGGGGGGCTTGGGACGAGTAAAGAGGGGACTGGGTTCTCGGCCAAGGGCAGCCCGTGCTTTGTCGGTGAGGGTACGCCCAATGAGAAGGGGAATGCGCCCCCCCGCTCGCACTTCATCCAAGAGGGTCTCGGGTTTGAGGGTAAAGGTACTGATGACCTCCCCCGCTGCATTGGTGATTTCGCCGCGGTAGGGGTAGATCGTGATCACATCCCCCATATTCATGCGGGTAACATCGCACTCAATGGGCAGGGCGCCGGAGTCCTCCATGGTGTTGAAGAAAATGGGCGCAATTTTGCCACCGAGACAGACGCCCCCTGTGCGCTTATTGGGAACGTAGGGAATGTCGCGACCAATGTGCCAAATCACAGAGTTGGTGGCGGACTTGCGGGAGGAACCGGTGCCAACCACATCCCCCACATAGGCAAGGGGGTAGCCCTTTTGCTTCAGTTCGGCAATGATTTGCAGTGCCCCCGGCAAGCGGCTTTCCAGCATCACCGTAGCGTGCAGCGGAATATCGGGGCGGGTGGTGGCATGGGGGGCAGGGGAAAGATCATCGGTATTGGTTTCACCGGCGACCTTAAAAACGGTGACAGTAATGGCCTCCGGCAGCGGATCACGGCAGGTAAACCAATCCCCATTGGCCCAGGATTCCATCACCTGACGGGCGTAGGGGTTGCCTTGGTGCATCAGGTCTTGGACATCGTGAAAGGCGTCATAGACCAAGAGGGTATGACTGAGGGCAGTGGCCGCCGCACGGGCAAGTTCTGGGTTTTCATGGCGCAGCAGCTCAATGAGGGATTGAACGTTGTAGCCCCCCAGCATTGTCCCTAGGAGTTCCACCGCTGCAACGGGAGTGATGAGGGGACTGGTGAGTTCTCCTTTGGCGATCGCCGTCAAAAAGCCGGCTTTAATGTAGGCCGCTTCATCGACACCGGGGGGCACGCGATCGCGAATCAGGTGCAGTAGGTAGTCTTCTTCGCCCGCTGGGGGGTGTTGCAGTAGATCACAAACCGCCGAGGTTTCTGCCGCCGTCAGGGGCAAGGGGGGAATGCCCAAGGCAGCACGTTCTTGGGTTTGCTGACGGTATTGGCTGAGTACGGTTGTGTCCACGCGCTGTTGACCTCAATTCGGATACAAGGGAGAACAAAATCATTTAAGTGCGGATCTAGATTTTAGAGTACAGATTCCCCTTTGGGGGTTTGGTTGCCTTTGCTACCCTTGCCCCTATCGCCAGTCCCGCTGTAACTCTTCAGCAACGCGGCGGTAATCCGCTTGAGCTTCCTTCGCCTGCTTGCCCTTCCATTGGGTAATGGGTACGCCGTCGAGAGCCGCCCGTTCGTGGGCTTTGTAGGCGCGGATAAAGGAGTGACAGGCTGCTACCCCCAACTGCAAGAGCGTATTTTGGGCTTCGAGGGCTTCATTGACACAGCGGGGATCAACGCGGGTGAGCAGGACGCGGTGGGGAACGTTAGACGGTTGCACCACTTGCTTCACTGTTTCAATGAGGGCGGCAAGGTCAATGGGGGCGGGGGGGGTGGGCAGCACCAGATAGTCGGCGATCGGTACCACCGCTGCTAGGGCACTGGAGGCTAAGGCCGGCGGCGTATCGACAACAATCAGGTCATAGCCAGAAAGCTGGCGTACCCTGCTGAGGAGTTTGGGGTTAAGCTCCTGGGCGAGATCGAAGCCCATGGACTGGCCACTGCGCTGAAACCACCACGTGGCTGAGGCTTGGGGATCCGTATCCACCAACAACACTTTGTACTGCTCGGCATAGGTGGCTGCTAGGTTGATTGCCGTTGTGGTTTTACCAACGCCTCCCTTGCCATTGAGGACAGCCAGCAGACGGGGTTCAGCCAAGGCCCTATCCTCCTAAAACTGCCGCAGAAAGCGCAAATCGCTGGTGTAGAAGCGGCGAATATCATCAATTTGATGCAGCACCATGGCAAACCGCTCCACACCGAATCCGGCGGCAAAGCCCGTGTAGACCTCTGGATCGTAGCCGACATTTTTGAGCACAGCAGGATCCACCATGCCACAGCCCATCACCTCTAACCAGCGTCCCTGCCACTGCACATCCACCTCCGCCGAGGGTTCGGTAAAGGGGAAATAGCTGGCTCGGAAACGAATGGGAACATCGCCAAAGAGTGCCGCTAGAAACGTCGTGACGGTACCCTTGAGGTCGGTAAAGGTCAGCCCCTCATCCACTGCCAAAATCTCAATCTGATGGAACACAGCCGCGTGGGTGGCATCCTCCGTATCCCGCCGATAACAACGGCCGGGAGCAACAATGCGAATGGGCGGATCATTGAGTTCCATGTAGCGAATCTGCACCGAGGAGGTGTGGGTGCGCAGCAGATTGCCATCGGGCAGGTAGAAGGTGTCCTGCATGTCGCGAGCCGGGTGATCTGCAGGTGTATTCAGCGCCTCAAAGTTGTAGTAGTCAGTTTCCATTTCGGGGCCATTGGCAACGGTATAGCCGAGACCCACAAAAATATCGAGGATGCGGTCAATGGTGCTATTGAGGGGATGAATGTGCCCTTGGGGACGATAGACGCCCGGCAGGGTGACATCAAGGCTTTCAGCCGCCAGTTGCGCAGCAATTTTTTCGGCTTGCAGGGTTTCGCGGCGGGCTTCTAGTTCTTGGAGCAGTTTTTCCTTGAGGGTGTTGGCGAGGGCACCAATGGTGGGGCGATCGCTAGGGGGCAGTTTGCCCATAAGGGCGAGAATTTGTGAGAGTTCGCCTTTTTTGCCCAAGTAAGCCACGCGCAGTTGCTCTAGGGTATCGAGGGTGCGAGCTGCAGCGATCGCCTGTAGGGCTTTGGCTTCTAAATCTTTGAGTTGTTGGCTGAGCCGATCACGATCAAGGGTGGGGGTCGTCATGGCAAAATGCAGTTGCGGGGTGCACAAATGGCAACAATTTCGGTCAAGATAAAGCATTCCCACCTGTTGGGAATAAGCCTTGATTATAACGCTATGCCCGCAGTTGCGATCGCGATGGTTCTCGAATGCCGATTCCCAACCTCACCAGCCAGCCTAAACAGACGGTCAGTCAGTGGCTAGCCAGCGCACCCCAAGCCTTTCTCCGTTCACCGCGGTTTTCTG
The DNA here is from genome assembly GCF_031460975.1 of Thermosynechococcus sp. HY213. Classification (NCBI taxonomy): domain Bacteria; kingdom Bacillati; phylum Cyanobacteriota; class Cyanophyceae; order Acaryochloridales; family Thermosynechococcaceae; genus Thermosynechococcus; species Thermosynechococcus sp. HY213. The sequence continues at coordinate 201,283 of NZ_JAVKVB010000012.1, forward strand.
CGAACCGCGAGCAACAGATGGCGATCGCTGCCTGTGGGCTGTGGTTTTGGGCACAACTCCTTTACCTGCACGATTTGTCTGCAACCCCTTGGCCGTGGCTCGAAAGTGTGGTGGAGGCCGCCGCCGTCGTGATCATTGGTGGTTTTCCAGTGCTATGGTGGGCAAGTGGCCAGCGGGATTTTAATAAGATGACCCAACGCTGGCCGGGGCGGTTACTCCTCAGTTTGGCACTGTACATTGCCATTGGCTTGATTCTCCCCCAAGCAGGCCGCTTTCCTTGGCAGCGGGTTCTCACCAATTTAATCTTTGCTGATCAGCCGTGGCTGAACTTGCTGATCTTTCTCGGAGGCGTCTGGGCCATGGTGCGCGTCCCTGTCCTCTTGCAGCAGCAAACCACACCGACACCAGTGTTGTGGGCTTGGATCAGTGGAGCAGCACTTTATTTGTTGCTCAGCCACAGTGGGTTGATTTCGCCAGCCTTCCCCAAAGCGTACACAGAAGGATTCATCATTACCCCTATCTATTTGCTCCTATGTGCTTGGGGCGATTGGCAGCGGCGACACCCGCCACGGGCGACCCCCACGGGATTGGGACTGCACGACATTCCCCTAATTGCGGTCTCGCTTTTTAGCCTCTACTGGTTCTCGACCCCCTACTTTCGCTTTGGCCCTTTTGTGGCACTGCAACTGTTTATTTTGGTGATCATTTTTGGCAGGGGGCTGGGGCGATCGCACTTTGGCTATAGTTTTGAACCCCGCTGGTGCGATGCTCGTTTATTGGCGGCAATGTTCTTGGCGGCTTTGGTAACCATGGTGCCCTTGGGGAGTCTATTGGGCTTTTTGCCCTTGGCGAAATTTAACTTGACGCCTTCGCCTTTGGCGGTGTTTGTCTATGTCAGCCTCTTTGCAATGCGGGTGGGCATTTTTGAGGAGGTGCTCTTTCGCAGTGGTTTGATGATTTTCGTGCGGGATCTGTGGCAGCACTATGGGGGCGATCGCCAGCGGCCGGTGGTCATTGCTTGGGGTGCCATTCTCATTTGTTCGCTGCTTTTTGGTATTCTCCATGTAGGCAATGAGCCGAATGCCGATATTCAACTGCCCCTCATGGCCTACCGAGCGGTGTATATCATCATGGCAACCTTGGCCTCCCTCTTTTACTGCCTCACCTTTGCCTGTACCCAGCGCCTCTGGGCGGGCGTTCTCCTGCATGGTCTGGTGGATGCGATCGCCGTCGTCTTTTTTGGCGCTGCCCTTGTTGCCCCTTTCTAGCGCACCACAATCACAGGCACACCCGGCTTGACTTTCTCAAAAAGCTCCTCAATGTCGCGGTTGTACATCCGCACGCAACCGTGGGAAACCGCATGACCAATGGAATCCGGATGGGGGGTACCGTGCAACCCAACCCAATTGGTGCCATCACTCCAAAAGCCAATCCAACGCCGCCCCAAGGGGTTGCGGGGATGTCCACCAGCAATCACTGCCCCGGTAAAGGGATTTTTCCAAGCCGGATCGCGAATCATCTCCCGCACTTGAAATTGACCTGTGGGGGTTTCCCACCCCGGACGACCTACGGCCACGGGATACCGGCGCAGGGGAGTTTGTCCTTGATAGAGGGTCAATTGGCGCCGTGATAGGCTGATTTCTAGACGTAGGGGAGCGGTGACCGCCGGTGGAGGAGCAGTAGCAAGGGCAAAGGGGAGACGACCCCAAAGACTCAAACTCACCCATCCAATAACCGCGATCGCTCGCTGGCCAGCTTTTAGGAAGCCTTGTGCTTTCATTCCGCAATTCACTCCTACCACTGTGAGATTGGCATTGGGGAATAATAGATAGTTACGTTGCTACTGAAAAATTTTTCAAAATTCTAGATGAATGACCAAGTTCTCCGCTATTTACCCCTTGCAACGGGGGTTTTGGGGGGCACACTTCTCCTCATCAATCGCCTCTTGACCCCCCTGCTGACCCCTTCCCAAGCCCGTGCCGATGTCGTGGGGGTGATCCTTGCGGCGGTCTTGATTTTGACGACGCTGATTTGGCAGCGGGTGCAGCCCCGTCCTGCGGAAGCGGTGATCCTTGAAGGGGAAGAGGGATTTGAACTTGCCGATGATCTGGATGCTGCCCTGAAAACAGAGCTGGCGTGGCTGTCCTATACCTTGCTGAAGAATACGCCGACAAAGTCCATTGTCATTTGGCGCGCCGATCGCCCCCTCCTGCGGCGCGGTATTCTGGGGCCCAAACCAATGACGGCCACGGGTGCCATTGTGCAGCGCGCCCTGCAAACCCAACGCCCCATCTATTTAGTGAATTTAGCCCTTTACCCCGGACGCATTGAATTTGACTATTTGCCCCCCAATACCCAAGGGGTGATCTGCCAACCGGTGGATGCGCAAACGGTGATGATTCTCGGCACTAATGCCCCCCGCCGCTATACCAAACAGGATGAACAGTGGGTAGCTGCCCTTGCCGCCAAGCTCGCCCAGTTGCTGGCAGAACAGTACAATAAAGCCTAGACACGCTTTGAAGCGACTTTTTTTTGACACTGAAGACCGTTTATTAGGATTTCGATATTTACTATGACTGTTGCCACTTCTGCTACCCCTGCTGTGCCCAGCGACTCGCGTCAACGGGCAGCGACTTTTTTGAAAGACCTCCAGGATCAGATTTGTCAGGCTCTAGAGGCAGCCGATGGCGGTGCCCAGTTTCAAGAGGACAGTTGGCAACGTCCCGAAGGGGGCGGTGGTCGCTCGCGGGTGATGAAAAATGGTCAGCTCTTAGAGCAGGGGGGCGTTAATTTCTCAGAGGTGTGGGGGGAGCAATTGCCGCCCTCAATCTTGGCGCAGCGGCCAGAGGCAGCGGGTCATGGCTTCTATGCCACGGGTACCTCCATGGTGCTCCATCCCCGCAATCCCTATGTGCCAACGGTGCATTTGAACTACCGCTACTTTGAAGCAGGTCCTGTGTGGTGGTTTGGCGGTGGCGCAGATTTGACCCCCTACTACCCCTTTGCTGAGGATGCGAAACACTTTCATCAGGTGCATAAGGCTGCCTGCGATCGCCACCACAGCGAGTACTACCCTGTGTTCAAACGCTGGTGTGATGAATACTTCTACCTCAAGCATCGTGGCGAGACCCGTGGCGTGGGCGGCATTTTCTTTGACTACCAAGATGGCAGCGATCGCGAGCTTTACCGCGGCCCTGATCCCCATGGCGAAGCTGCTCGCTACAGTCAAAAGGTCGGTTCCATCGGCAATCGTTCGTGGGAAGACCTGTTTGCCTTTATTCAAAGCTGTGGCCAAGCCTTTCTAGAAGCCTACCTACCGATTGTGGAACGGCGGCGTCACCTCGAGTATGGCGATCGCCAGCGGCAATTTCAGCTCTATCGGCGCGGCCGCTATGTGGAATTCAACCTAGTCTATGACCGCGGCACCATCTTCGGCCTACAAACCAATGGCCGCACCGAGTCTATTTTGATGTCTCTGCCCCCCCTTGTCCGCTGGGAATACGGCTATACCCCGGAACCCAACAGCCGCGAAGCGGAACTGTACACCACCTTTCTCAAGCCCCAAGACTGGGTGAATTGGCCAAGCTAAATGAGGATCAGTGCCCCTGTGTTGCGCCGTGTGCTTGCCCTCCTAGGTGATCTGCGCCTAGCGATTCTCCTGCTGCTGGTGATTGCGATCGCCAGTATCGCTGGCACTGTGATTGAGCAGGGGCAATCCCTCAGCTTCTACCAAGAAAACTATCCCGCAGACCCTGCCCTGTTTGGTTTTCTCAGTTGGCGGGTGCTGCTAGCCCTAGGGCTAGATCATGTCTATCGCACCCCTTGGTATCTCACTCTGTTGGTGCTCTTTGGGGCGAGTTTAACGGCCTGTACCTTCACTCGGCAGGTGCCTGCCCTCACCACCGCCCAACGCTGGCAGTACTACTCCCAACCGCGTCAATTCACCAAACTGGCCCTGAGCACCACGATTTCCCAAGGCTCCCTCAAGGAACTGGCCGCTGCCTTGACTCAGAGAGGCTACCGCGTCTGGCAAACCGATAATCAACTCTATGCCCGCAAAGGCATTGTTGGTCGCATAGGCCCGATTGTGGTTCATGCCAGTATGATTCTGATTTTGCTGGGGGGGATTTTGGGGGCGCTGACGGGCTTTATGGCGCAGGAACTGATTCCCAGTGGTGAAACCTTTCATCTTCAGCACATTGTGCAGGCGGGGCCACTGGCGCGCATCCCCCAACACTGGTCGGTCAAGGTGAATCGCTTTTGGATTGATTACACTGATGCGGGTGACATTGACCAATTCTACTCGGATCTCTCGGTACTGGATGCCGACGGTCAGGAGGTGAAGCGGGGCACAATCCATGTCAACCAGCCCTTGAAGTATGGCGGGGTCACCCTCTATCAGGCGGACTGGAGTATTGCCGCCATTCGCTTTCGCCTGAACAACAGTCCCGTGCTGCAACTGCCAATGGCCCAGCTGGACACAGAAGGCAAAGGTCGTCTTTGGGGCACATGGCTGCCCACGAAACCGGATCTCTCGGAGGGGATTTCCCTGATTGCGCGGGATCTCCAAGGCACGGTGCTCATCTACAGCCCTAAGGGCGAGTTTCTCACCAGCTTGCGCACCGGCATGAGTACAGAGATTAACGGTGTGACGCTGACGTTGATTGAACTTGTGGGCAGTACAGGGCTACAAATTAAAGCCGATCCGGGGATTCCCCTGTTTTATGCGGGCTTTGCCCTGTTGATGGCGGGGGTGATCATGAGCTATGTGTCCCACTCCCAGGTGTGGGGGCTGCAGGAAACCGATCTCCTCTATGTGGGTGGCCGCACCAATCGCGCCCAGTTGGCCTTTGAGCAGGAATTGGTGGCGATCGCCAATGCCTTAAACCGCCAAGACCAGCCCCTAGCCGTTGAACAAAATTAGCCGGACTCCCCCTTGACTCTCTCGTTCACTGGAGACTTCACGATGAATCGCAGGAGTGTCAGGGGAAGATCACCATGGTTCTCAAGCTGCGCGTGCCCGACATGGCCTGTGGCGCCTGTCGTGATGCCATTATCCAAGCGATTCAAGCGGTTGACACCCGTGCGACTGTTACCGCCCATCTCGCAACCAAAGAGCTAGCCATTGAGACCCAAGCCGCAGCGGCAGACATCCGCAGTGCCATTCGCCAAGCCGGTTATACGCCCCAATGATCACCCAGCTCAGCTTCAAGGTGCAGGGGATGCAGTGCGCCGCTTGCGCCAATGTCGTTGAAACTGCCCTGCGATCGCTACCGGGCGTCAGGGACTGTGAAATTTATTTTGCCGCCGCTCAGGCCACGGTCACCTACGATCCCCAGCAAGTGACCTGGTCAGATCTACAGGGGGCGATCGCCAAAGCCGGCTATCACGCAGAGCGACTGCCTGAAGAAGGCTTGGTAACTGACACCGCCACCGCAGAATTGACCTATCGGGCTGAGCTGCACCGTCTCAAACGCCGACTCCTCTTTGCGGGTGGCGCCACCCTACTACTGCTAGTGGGGAATCTACCCATGATGACGGGCTGGCATCTCCCTTGGATCCCCCCATGGCTGCACCATCCTTGGGTACAACTGTTGCTGACAGCGCCAATTCAGTTTTGGAGTGGCGAATCCTTTTATGAGGGCGCCTGGCGGGCACTGCGCTATCGCACAGCAACGATGGACACCCTAGTGGCTCTGGGCACCAGTGTCGCCTTTTTCTACTCGCTCTTTGGGACGCTCTTTCCCCAAGCCTTCCATGGCCACATGCCAGAGGTCTATTACGAAGTCTCAGCCGTCGTCATTACCCTGATTCTCTTGGGACGCTTTCTCGAAAGTCGCGCCAAACGGGAAACTGCTGCCGCTATTGGCAAACTCCTCGCCCTGCAACCGAAAACGGCACGGGTGATTCGTAACGGGGAAGCCGTGGAGGTGCCCCTGATTGAAGTGCAAGTGGGGGATCGATTGCTGGTGCGTCCCGGCGAGAAAATTCCCGTGGATGGTGAGATTGTGGCTGGGGCTTCGACGGTGGATGAATCCATGGTGACCGGGGAGAGCCTAGCGGTGGAAAAACGCGAGGGGGATGAGGTCATTGGTGCCACCCTCAATCAAACGGGCAGCCTACAAATGCGTGCTACACGGGTGGGACAGCAAACCTTTTTGGCACAAATGATTCGACTGGTGCAGCAGGCCCAGGCCTCAAAAGCCCCCATTCAAAAACTGGCGGATCGCATCACGGCTTGGTTTGTACCGACGGTGCTGGCGATCGCTCTCCTGACGGGGCTGCTGTGGCTGACCATTGGCCGCAATCCCACCCTAGCCCTGTTGACCACCATTGGCGTTTTGATCATTGCCTGTCCCTGTGCCCTTGGCTTGGCCACCCCCACCTCAATCATGGTGGCCACCGGCAAAGCAGCGGAGTATGGCATTTTGATTAAAGATGCCCGCAGTCTCCAGCTGGCCGATCGGGTGCAAACTGTGGTTCTCGACAAAACAGGCACCCTCACCCAGGGCCATCCCAGCGTCACCGATTTTTATCCTCAGGCGGATGCCACAACCCTTTTGCGGCTGGCCGCCAGTGTGGAATGGCACTCGGAACATCCCTTGGCTGCCGCTGTGGTCGAGTATGCCCAAGGGCAGGGGGTATCGCCGCAAGCGGTTCGCGACTTTGTGGCCACGATTGGTCAAGGGGTACAGGGCATGGTTGAGGATCAATGGGTGCTCATTGGTACGCCAGCCTTTCTAGCAGGCCACAAGATTGACATCACCCCTTGGCAGCCTCAAGCTCAAACCCTTGCACAGCAGGGGAAAACGGTCATCTGGATAGCGGTGGATGCCCAAGTCAGGGGGCTGATCGCCCTTGCCGACACGCTGAAACCCGAAGCCCCAGCGGTAGTGGCTGCCCTGAAGCGCATGGGATTAGAGGTGATTCTCCTCACGGGCGATCAGGCCGTAACAGCTGCGGCCATTGCCCAGCAAGTGGGAATTGAGCATTACGTTGCCAGTGTCCGCCCCGATCAAAAGGCAGCGATCATTGCTGAACTGCAACGGCAAGGGAAGTGCGTGGCCATGGTGGGGGATGGCATTAATGATGCCCCGGCTCTCGCTCAAGCCGATGTGGGCATTGCTCTGGGCACGGGTACCGATGTAGCGATCGCCAGCAGTGACATCACCCTCATTGCCGGTCATCTTCAGGGCATTGTCATCGCCCTACAACTCAGCCGCGCCACCATCCAAAATATTCGCCAGAATCTCTTTTTCGCCTTCATCTATAATGTGGCTGGCATTCCCATTGCCGCTGGTATCCTTTACCCCCTGAGCGGCTGGCTCCTCAATCCCATGGTGGCCGGTGCAGCAATGGCCTTTAGTTCCTTCTCCGTGGTGATGAATGCTCTGCGCCTGCGCTCTTTTCGACGATCGTCGACATTCTAACCCCCTAAAATTACTCCGTTGTCTGAATTGGAAAATACTTGACTGGGTCATTAGAACCTTCTGGCTGATCTTCCCAACAATCCCCAGGGGGTGCTGCCGTTTTTCCCTCCTTCACCGAAGCACTCGTGACCCCAAAATCCCCCGGCTTCGCCCAGACACAGCCCGACACCCCCTTGCCTGCTGGATCAATGGCTTGGGCATGCACAGCGGCATACCACGGATTACCGCCACCATGGAGGATGCGGCCAGTATTTTCCTCCTTCACTTGGTCATAGGTGAGCGTCAAGGGATAGTAGCCATCCACCCTATAGCCCCCCCCTTGGGTGTTATAGAGACCCAGATAGGCAATTTTGGTGGCAAAAATTTTGTGGCGCACCCGGTAGGCCTCCTGGGCACGGTTAACTGCCCCCACCGCTGATTTGGCCCCCGCCAGTTGTGCCTTGAGCCGTTGATTCATCAGCGAAGGCAAGGCAATTAGGGCAATCACCCCTAAAATCACCATCACCACCAGCACCTCCGGAAACGTCAATCCGCCATTGGCTCCCCACCGCCGCCGCTCCTGCAGAAAAAACAGCAGCTTCAGATATACACTGTCCCTACCCCTGTCCCCATGTTCTGTCATAGCCATCTCTAACTCTTCAACACTGCTCTACCGACACCTTACTCACGATACACGCCACAGGATTGTCCCTGCTCAATGCGCATCCCCCCCAAAATGGTTGGTATTCGCACGCACTGGAGGTACTCGTCTTCATAGGCATAGATGCTAAAGGCAATCCGCCGGGGCGTCACCGGCGTGATCACCCGCCCCTGATGGTCAAAGGCCAACTCACACTGTTGGACTGCCGCCGATCGCGCCTGGGGCTGCCAGCATTCCAAAATTCGATTCCCCTCCCCCACCTCTGTGGAGTTAAAGTCAGTGGCGTACATGACCATCACCAACTGCTCATCGTCATCCACTAGGGGCTGCCACTGCCAGTCCCTCCTATCCCGGTTGACGGGATTGGTCGACCACTGCGGGCCAAAATCGGTATTGCGAAATGCCGCTATCCAAGGCAGCTTTTCCCTTTTGGCATTGGCCTGGGCAAGGCGCAGTACATTGCGGGCAGTATTCACAGCGGCGCGCACCCGTTGCCGTTGCAGCAGTGGAAACAGGGTCATGGTGCCAATGCCCACAAGAATGGCAATCAGGACAATGACCACCAGTATCTCGGTCATGGTGTAGCCCCGTTGGCGGCTGTTCATGGCTGCGGCGCTCCTTTTCCTTAGGCGGTTAGCTAAAAATTGGGAACTTTTCCTTGCACCGAACGGCTCAGCACCGTGGTGGTCAGCACGGGCCGATTTTGTATATCTTCTTCACGGATCCCCGGCAAGCCCTGGGGATTGCCCCGCAGATAAACAAAGGTGGCGGCATTAAAGCTTGAGCCGCGCTCTTGCACACAGGCAAAAAAGCCTGCCGGTGCCGGCGCATCACTGGTGTCTCGGGGAGTGCGAATTGTCCCCGTTGGGCAGTCTGGCCTTGGCATACTGGTGTCAGTATCAATAAAGTCTGTGACCACCGTCAAATCGGTGACCCGTAGATAGCCCTCAATGTTTTTGACAGGGCGACTAGATTGCAGATTGGCACCAGTTTGCACATCAATTGGCCAGCGGGCAAAGTTGGTCCTTCCTGTAGGGTCAACATACCCCTGGTTAATCCCCAGCCAGTCGTAGTTAGCATCACTAGCCCTCGCCGCTTCCTTATATTTGCGCAGTTGGTAGCGCACGAGTCGTGCCTGCCCCTGCCAATCCGATTCCGGTGACCAAAAGGACTGGCGAGCGGTATCAATGTAATACACCACCAAGGTATAACTGCGGCGGCCACTTCTCAGCTCTTGGCAGTGTGCTTTCGCATTTGCCTGATCTGTTGACCATACCCTTGAGCAATCCCGCGGCATGACGAATCGGGCATACCCCAGTTGGTTTTGGTAGTAGGGAAAGGGCTCCAAAATCCACATTGCCAACACCGGCCGCATGGTATTTGGAAAGTCGGGCAGGTAGTTTGTCAGGGGTTCAGAGCGGGAGGTATCGCCACAGGAGCCGCTGCCAGCTAAGCAGTTGCCGTTATAGACAAACACTGCCTGGGACAGATCCGTACTGATCACATCCAGCGTCGCCTTGAGGTCTTGGCGCAGCTGATTCAAAGCAGCCTCGCGGCTTTCGGTTTGGATCATGTCGATTAAAATTGAGCCTAAGGAGGCGGTGATCACCCCGGCAATGACCAAGGAAACCAGAATCTCGGTAATCGTAAAGCCCTTGGATCGCCGCCGCCACCAACCCAGCAGTTTCATTGCAACCTCTCCTCTTTGCGACAACAACACCTTATGAACCAGAACCTGAACCGCCATCTCCCTCCGGCACAGCCATCAGCGGCAGGGTGTTAGGAGCGTCACTGCGCAGCAGCACCGTTGTCAACACCGCCAAGGGCCGTCTTTCGGCACCCACAATGCTGCTGGTCATCATCACCGCTTCTGGCTCAATAGGGTCGGGGTTGCTCTCTGGCTCCATCGGCAAGGCTGCAGCGCTATAGACCCGCACCTGCACCGGGTAAGCCAAGACCCTGCGGGCAGTGTCGGTAATCAGGGTACCGCGATAGATTTGCACCCCAAAGCGGGCATTGTTCAGCTGCCGCTCGCAGGCCGTGGTGGCATTGTTGGGCAAGTTGCAGCTTGTCAGACTGGTGGGCGGGGCTTGCCTAGAGAGGACGGAGGGATTACTCACGGAGGCGCCAACAGTGCTTGCAGGAGGCAGCAGGCCACGGTCTTCGCGAATGTCGATGCCCTGCTCCATCATCACCCGCAGCCGATCCAACTCGCCACGGGCAATCTCTGTGGCTTGGTTAATGCGATCATTGCGCAAGCGGGTAGCCGCCACCAACAGCAGCGGTGCGGCCAACATGGCCACAGAGAGGTTCACCACCAGAATGGCAATCAAACACTCCACCAAGGTCAGCCCCCCATTGGCTGGCTGCAGCCGCTGCAATTGCCGAATCATCGAACTCACCTCCATCGTTAGGCAGGACAATTAGACACCGTTGGATCAACTCGTCCACTACCGTCAGGACGTTGGGCACAGCGTAGGCGTAGGATATAGGGATCGTCGGCACGCAGCTCAGTGTAGAATTCATTGCGTTGCCGCCCTGGGGTAATAAATCGCCGTGCCACTGGCCCTGCCGGTGCCAGCTGCAGACCCACGTCATAGCCCCAGCGTCGAGTCGGCGCTCCGTAGTACCGAATTAACTCATCAGATTGCGCTGGACAATTGAAGGCGGTGTTGACATCGCGGCAGCGAGGATCGTTGGGAATTTCCCACTGGTCTTGATCAAAAGGACCTGTGGCTTGGGTCGAGAAGTTGAGTTGAATAAAGGATCCCTGAATGGTAAGGTTACCCCATCCCTCCAGAAAACGCGGGAAGTTGTGCATGCCGCCATAGGATTGGGTCGGTCGCGAAGGCACAGTGCCACTGATGATTACCGCATTGACTTGGGTATCTTGCGCCCCATTCCGGGAACGGCTTTGGTCAAAACCGTAATAAGCATCGTAGGGTCTATTCGGGGTCGGAGGGTCCCCCGTGCCACTGGGATAGGCGGTCAACACGTCACCATTGCGAGCTACCCGCTGACCACTCCTATGATTGACGACCCAAGGCGTGCCATTGCGATCCACGTAAATCGGTGAACTGGGATCAAAGGGACTTTCCCGCAGCCAAACTGTATTGCTAGGTAAGTCGTCACTAGGACGGTTGGCATTCAAGAAAGAGGTGCGCAGGTTTGCATTGTTGGCACAGGTCAGGTAGATTTGGCCAAGATTGTTGCCGTTGTTAACCCGTGCGTCACTTCCAGTGTTTTGCACATAGTTTGTGGCGAGGTTTTCAGGGGAGTTGTTGCCAAGCCCTTGAATACCATCGTTGTAAGCCTGAGCAAAATAATCATTGGCAGAGCCATTGCAGAAATTGTCAGAGAGAATTGTCACCGCATCCCCGAGGATTTCTGCGGGTCGCCAAGTGTCGGAGTTAGGCCGAGCAAAGCGATTATCGAGCGTATCACGGCTATAGAAGTTGCTCCAGTTTGCGTCTAGGGTTGTGGTAAATTCCTCCAGATTGTTTGTTGTGCCGTTGGTACTGTGGAGGTTAAAGTTCCCCTGAATATACACGGGGTTATCGCTGATAAAGGAGAGACCAGCGATATTCTTCTCGGCAGGAATTCCTTGGCGGTCAAGGCGCCGGCCATTCCACAATCGAAAGCCATTGGGTCGCCGCATTGGATCCGCAAAGAAATCCACTGGTTTTGTCGAAATGCCGTTGGCGGCTCGGATGGGATCATGAGGATTGCTGGGATTAGTATTCATCCAGTTTTGACCTGTAATGGCAGGTCGGGCAATGCCATCTTCGCGCACTGCATCTTCCCGGAAGGCATAGACAATGCCCCCCATCGGCAGCCATGTATCCCCACCAATAGAAGTGCGCCGCAGCAGGTTAAGGTCAATATCCATTTCCCGCACCGCCATCTCTTCACGACCATTGAAGAGGGTGTTATCAAGGAAGGCCACGTTGTAGGCATTGCCGTCAAAGTCAATGATTTGATTCAGGCGGCTGGGATAGCGGATATTATTCACTAGAGTCCCAGTAGCTGGCTCGGTAGGGGTAAGGAAATTTGTTCGTGGGGTTGCTTTAATATCACCCGGAGTTACAGACGACCCCCCCGGCGGGGGCGGGTTGAAGATCTTCCGCAACGCTGGATATTTAATCACCGTATTAAAGGTACCGAGAGGCAGGTCACTGTCACCTTGGCGTTTGAGCACCACCAGTGTCGAGCCCGAAATAATGTCCTCCATACCCGTACCCGTACGTTCTGTGCCGCCAATGTAGCGTAGGGTTGCTGTCCCAGGAGTAAGTGGAGTAGGTGGAGTAGGAGGAGGATTGTCAATGACCTTAAAGACTCCCTCTACGCGATCAGAGGGACTGCGAATTGCCACAATGTCTCCAACTTGGAGTTGGGGCGGTGGCGTGGGCGGTGGCGTGGGCCCTAGCGTGTATGTGATTGTAACCTCGGTAGGGTTGCTTGGGTCATTGCTTGGGTTATTGGGAAACGGAACGGCAACGGTGATAGTACCAGTTTCCGAGGAGTTGTTAGGCGGACTAACAATCCAAGCAGAAGCTCCTGCTTGAATCGATCCTGTCGCATTACCTAGGACGCCTAGGTTTTTCAACGTTACTGTGAGGATTTTGCCACGGCCATCATCCTCGAACTTCTCCAGAATCATCCACCCCGCACCGGTGACATAGACAACTTTGCGCTTATCATCAGGGTCGCGCAGGTCAAAGTTATAGCTGGGGGCATCTTCAAGCTTGACACGAGGCACTGTATTGACAGTCACTATTTCACCGGGGTTCGGCATCTTAAACTCCTGGCCAATCACAAATCCTCGTTTCTCTTGCCCTAGGCAAAAAGCCTTCCGCAAGTTGCTATACTGAATAGGAATTCCACACGTGTACTCTTGTGGATTAAGGTCATATTTCACCTGCTCCGTGAGGGCAATTAAGCGGGCAAGACGGGCATTGACATCGTCATTAGTTTCTTGCAGCGGGCGCTCACTCCAGCGATCATTAGGGGGAGCATTAGGGATCAGGGCGGTGATGTAGGCATTGGCATCCAAATAGCCCCCGCGATAGCTCAATGGCTCAGCGCCGTTGCGCTTGACCTTGATGGCACCACTATCGAAAGTCACTTTGCCTTCGTTACGCAAATTGCCGATCGCCCCATCCAAATTGTTCATCGCCTGATTCAGATTACTCGGGTTGTCAATCAGCTCGGGGCTTGAGTATTCTGAATCGTGAAGCTTTTCAAGAATATCCACACTATGAGCCAGCATTCCCAACATACAGCCTGCGGTGTGGATTGTACTTTGATCGGCCAAGCTTAGAGCGCTCAAGCTGCCTCTTTGCTCTAGGAGTTGAAGCGCGCGGTCAAGGTTCGAGAAATTCCCAGCACGAGTCTTATCAGGATTGGGGTGAATTGTGGTTCCCCCTATTTCCTGTTTGGGCGGAAACGCCCCATCCACACCATCACTCGCATAGGCATAGTCCACGAGGTTCCGCATCGCTTTTCGCATCGGATCGTCGGGATTAAGAAGCCTGTTGAAATTAGGAGGCTGAAACTCCCAACCATTGGTGCCGCGCCCAGTAAAGAAGTCAAAGAAGCGGAAATTAGGGGACAAGCCTGGAATGCCATCGTACTGGTTGAACATGATGCTGCGCAGGGCAGTTTGCGGTGTGCCGTGGTGGTGAGTAGTCGCCAAGCAGGCGATCGGCTCATAGCCCCCTGTGTTTTGCCCCGGATAAGGCTCCGTAAACGGATCGGGAATAGTGGAGTCAACCGTTGTTCCCCTCGCTTTGTAGTGATAAATGGCTGTGGCCTGCACGGCTGCCAAATCATCCCGCAGCGTGCGGTGCTGATAAAACTCGTTGCGGCGGCTGTTATTAGCGGTATTACCCGCAGGTGGATCAAGAGGTGTGCCCAGTTCCAAGCGTTCTCCCACAATGATTCGTAGGCCTTCTTGGCGTGCCCGCCGCTCCCAGTAGCCATCCAGTCCCAAATCCTCCCGTTTATTTTGGCTGTCGGGGGGGGCAACATTACGAGTCAGCAGATCGCGCCCCTCAATCGGGTCGCCCACCTTAGCGCCTGGCGGAATTTGCCGCAGCGGATCAGAAGCAGGCATCTTGACGTCATACACGGGCTTAGGGCCATAGCGGTCATCAGCGCGGTACGTATCATCCACGTAGGGCTTAGGTTGGGTTTTATTGTCAAAGCGCCCCTGCTGCACATAAAACTGATTCGACCAGTTAGGATCCCGTACCGTCACATTGGTTGGATCACTCCCGCGCGCCCGACTGCGGTCTTCGGTCACAATAGCCACTGGGTTGAGAGCGACATTTGCAGGCACGAAATCATTCTTTACAGAGTCGCGGCTCGCGTTAAACCTGACCTTTGGAGCAAGTGGATTCGGCTCCTCAGTGGTGTAGGGGTCACTGGGCGGCTCAGTGGTGTAGGGGTCACTGGGCGGCTCGCGGTAAGAGTGAATCTCAACAGTTCCCGCATTGGTGTTGTTATCCCGCAAGCTCCCCGCCATAAATTGGCCTTGGAATTCAATCTCATTGGTTTCTGGGTTGCGGATTTCCGTTGCCGTAATCTCTGAAGCCGCGCGGGTATAAACACAGGACTTCGGCGCGCTAATCAGATAGGCGGTGAAACCAGTACCACCCGTCAAAAAGACACTCCCCTCGGTGTGCAGTGCCCCATTCCAGCGAAACACCGGCCCCGGAAAAATCTCCAAATCATTGCGGAACCATGCCCCCCATTTATTGCCCCGCTCCATTTGGCGTTCCTGCACAAACTCAATCGTCGACAGCGCCTGACCACCATTGCGGTTTTCATAAACAAAGGCATTAATTTGAAAGTTCTTGCGCAAAATAGCACTGCCCACTTCATCCCAGCCCACTTCCACCTGTTGGCCTGCGGCGCCGCCCAGCTCACTACACTGATTCCCCAGTTCAGTAATCCCCATTGGCCGACTGCGGGTGATCAATTGACCAGCTTTTTGCGCATCCGATTGATCGAGTTGCGCATTGCTCGGTCGCCGCATCAAGATCGAGTAGGCCACGATCGAGTCACTAGTGGGTTGAAACACCCAAGCATTATCCACCTGCCCATCGCCATTAATATCAATCCGCTGCTCGTCAGCCATCGTATAGGGGTCGGGGTTGCGGGGGGTCCCTAGCCGATTGCCAATAATCTGTTCAATGGTTTCTTCCCCCGGCACCCCATTCGGACGCAGCGGATCTTGGTTAAAGAAGTACTCTAGCTTGGCACGTGCCCTATCAATGGCCGGTGCAGTGGCATTCAAAACTTGGATGGTCTGCCGTTGCCCCCCCACCTCTGCGGTGCGATTCAGCGTGCGGATCATCAGTGCTGCCACCGTTAATGTCAGCACCACCAACACAATCACCGCCGTCGGCAACACAAACCCCCGGCGCCCAAACTGCAGTTGCCGCCCCCCTCTCCCTAGGGGTGCCAGCCGTCGCCGTATCCAGAGGCGCAGCTGGTAAAGCAAATGACGAATTGCTTGGGTCAATTTGCGATACTGCCGTTTTGAGAGGCCAAAGCGTCGGTCATTCTTTTTCATAGGGGCACCTAGTCAACGCACGGGAGCAGTAACCTACCACTAGTTATAGAGCGATCAATAGATCTGAAATAGGCTAGTAATTAGTATGGTTTTTCCTTGGTAAAAAATTTCAGCCTCCAGACAATTTTTCAAATTGTTGCGCACAGCAATCATACTTATTGCCACACGATCAAACACACAACTTAAATGTTCCAACTAGCGATTTATGATGCCTAGGCTAGGAAGAGCGATTTAGCCACGCAAACACTTCCTCTAGGGCAGTGAAGTCCAAGAGAGCCTCTGCCAATGCTTCGATTTGAGGGGGAGAGAGCTGGCGAATGCGCTCCTCAAGGCCAGCTGGTAACTCGCCAAACCGCCGTCTTAGGAGCCGCAAGACAACGAGGGTCTCTCCCTGCTGCAACCCTTCCTGCCGCCCTTCCTGTCGCCCTTCCTGTCGACCTTCTTCCCGTGCCTCAGCATAGACCTCTTCCCGTGCCTCAGCATAGACCTCTTCCCGTACCTCAGCATAGACCTCTTCCCGTACCTCAGCATAGACGTCCCGATAAAACCGCGTCCGCTTCAGTTCCTCAGTAGTAAACCCCAGCATGCGCAGCACCTCCTCGCGACTCAGCTCCGTAAACTTGTAC